>NZ_JBHZAH010000234.1:0-1124 GCF_042754225.1 Rhodococcus sp. NPDC059234 | reverse complement strand
CAACGACACCATCCAGATGTCCGGTCTGATCACCGCCGAGGGCGACTACGTGCAGGGCACGCTCAACGGCATCGTGCGGGTCTCACGCGGGTAGCGACAGCCCAACGACAGACTGTAGTTGACCGGGCTCTACCATCGGACCCGTGCTGTATCGCGGGTTTGTGAGCCTGGTCAACCGTCTGCCGCTGCCCTCGCTGGCGGTGCAGAAGTGGATCGCCGTCGCGGTGATCCTCAGCCAGGGCGGGATCGCGGTGACCGGCGCGGTGGTCCGGGTGACCGCCTCCGGCCTCGGCTGCACCACCTGGCCGCAGTGCTACCCCGGCAGCTTCATCCCGACGTCCTCGTCGACCGCGCCGTGGTTCCACCAGAGCATCGAGTTCGGCAACCGCATGCTCACCTTCCTCGTCGTGGCGACCGCGGCCGCGGTCGTCCTCGCGGTCACCCGCGCGGGCCGCCGCCGCGAGGTGCTCGTCTACGCCTGGCTGATGCCGCTGTCGACGGTGCTGCAGGCGGTGATCGGTGGCATCACCGTCCTCACCGGCCTGCTCTGGTGGACCGTCGCGATCCATCTGGTGTTCTCGATGGCGATGGTGTGGCTCTCGGTGATGCTGTTCCACAAGATCGCCCAGCCCGACGACGGCGTCGAGGAGACCACGGTCCCCAAGCAGTTGCGGTGGCTGACCGCGCTCAGCGGCGTGGCGCTGGCGGGCACGATCGTCGCCGGCACCATGGTCACCGGCGCCGGACCGCACGCGGGCGACAAAAGTCCCGAGCGCACGGTCGCACGCCTCGACCTCGACATCACCAACCTGGTGCACCTGCACGCGGAACTGCTCGTCGGGTACCTGGCCCTGCTGGTCGGGCTCGGGTTCGGCCTGTACGCGGTCGGCGCACGGGCCGCGGTGACGCTGCGACTGAAGGTCGTGGTGGCCCTCGTCGTGGCGCAGGCGCTCGTCGGCCTGGTCCAGTTCTGGACCCACGTCCCCGCCGCCCTGGTGACGGTGCACGTCGCCCTCGCGGGGGCCTGCACCGCGGCGACCGCCGCGCTGTACGCCGCCGGCCGGATCCGCACGGTCGAGCCTGCGGTGCGGGAAACCGCCGCCGCGCACTGAGTCGGACACGCG
>NZ_JBHZAH010000233.1:0-1134 GCF_042754225.1 Rhodococcus sp. NPDC059234 | reverse complement strand
GGCCGTGGCGGCCCGCGGTCGCGCTCGCCGCCGCCGCCGCGCGACTGCCGGTGCAGGTCGTCGAGACGATCCGCCGTGCCGGGCCGGCGCACCGCACGCACCGGCAACTCGAACGCGACACCGAGGCCGGTCTCGTGCCCGCGAAGCCGCCGAGCCTGCCCAAGCTGTCCACCAACGCCAGGCCGAACGAGTATCGGACGATCCGAACCGTGGTCCTCGACGCCGCCGACCTGCGTGGGGCGGGGACGAGCGTCACCGTCGGTGCGATGACGGCGATCTCGATGGCCCTGACCCGGTACCTGGGTCTGCACGGGATCGCGGTCGACGAGGGGCTGGCCGCCGAGGTGACGGTCGCCAAGTCCGGACCGGCGCTGGCGCGCAACCACTTCCGCAACCTTGCCGTCGACCTGTTCCCGGACGTCGAGGATCCGCGCGAACGGGCCGAGTCGATCGCCCAGTCGCTGCGGACGCGGCGGCTGCGCGGCGATCATCCGGCGCGGGCGGCGGAGGATCGTGCGATGGCCGCGATCCCCGCCGCGCTCGCGCGCCGCGGGGTCGAGCAGTTCGACTTCACAGCGGTCCCGGACACGGTGACCGGACACACCGTCGTCTCGAGCGTCGCCCGCGGGCCCGCCGACCTGACGCTGGGCGGCGCCCGCGTGCGGTTCACCGCGGGCTTCCCGGCGCTGTCGCAGTTCATGGGATTGACGCACGGGGTGCACGGCATCGGCGAGACGGTGACGCTCAGCATCGTGACCAGCCCGTCGGTGATGACGGACGTCGACACCTACGAGGACCTGCTCCGGGCGGCGGTGGCCGAGGTGAGGGACGCCGCGGCCGTCGGCCAGCCGGTCGAATGACGCGAAGGCGGTGGCAAACGCGCTGCAACACCTATACGCTGTGGCCTGCGCCGGACAAAACCGGCAGCGACGCAGCAATCGAACGGAGTCACGACATGTCGACCTACATCTACGACGCCCTGGTTCCCTACGTCGGGCCGGCCACCGCCACGGATCTGGCGAGCCTGCTTGCCGTCGGACCGTAGTCCGTTCGAGCGCCGAGACGAACTGATCGGAAGGGCCCGGCGGAGCATCTGCTCCGCCGGGCCCTTCCGCGTCCAGCCGCTACAGGGCG
>NZ_JBHZAH010000232.1:0-1184 GCF_042754225.1 Rhodococcus sp. NPDC059234 | reverse complement strand
CCGCTTCCCGGGGTGGCCGATCGTCGTTTCGGCGGGACCGCGTCGGCACCGACGCGGTCCCCGACGCCCCTCGTCCGCACGCTCGACGACACCGGCCTCCCGCGGGACCGACCTCAGGCGCGGTGGGCGGCGACGGCGTCCCGGACCGCCGGCGCGACCTCGATCGCCCACCTTCGATGCTGGTCGGGGTCGTCGCCCTCCGCCCCGAAAACGAAGGTGTCCATGCCGGTCTCGAGCACGAGCGCCGTCAGCTCGTCGACCCACTGCGCGACCGGGCCGCCTAGGAATCCCCCGCTGCGCCCGTCCGTGACGGTGCCGAAGACGTTGTAGATCCGCCGGACGGTGGCCGGGTCACGGCCTGCCTCGGCCGCGGCCTCGTCGATCCGCACCTGCATGTCGGGGAGCGTGGGCGGCGGGAAGTAGCTGTTCGACGGCACCCAGCCGTCCGCCTTGGTACCGAGGACACGCAGCATCCGGGGGCCGCCCACCCCGAGCCAGAGCCCGATGTCGTGCGCCGGCCGGGGTCCCGGATGGGCCCCGGCGAGCCGGTAGTGGGCGCCCTCGTACCTCGCCGACCGCGCGTCCGACCACATGAGCCGGATGACGTCGACGGCCTCGGACAGCGCGCCCGCAGCCTGGCCCGGCGTGCGCATCGGCCCGCCCATCGCCTCGATGGCCGGCCAGAATGCGCCCGCGCCGAGCGCCAGCTCGAAGCGACCGGCGGAGAGCACGTCCAGGCTGGCCGCGGCCTTCGCCATCACTGCGGGCGGCCGCAGGGGCAGGCTCGCCACGTCGGGGAACACCCGCACCCGTGTGGTGCGCGCCAGCACCACCGCCATCAGCGCCCAGGTGTCGAGGAACCGCTTCTGATACGGATGGTCCTGGATACCAACGAAATCCACGCCCTCCGCATCCGCCATCCGGGCGAGCTCGAGGATCTCGTCGACGCGGTCCGCGTCAGGGGTGGGGAAGATCCCGAACTGCACCGGGCGCCCGTAGTCGGTCATGACCCGCTCCTCGTCCTCGGCTGTCGACGACACTTACCACCGTCGCCGAGCTCCGCCGAAGATGCAATGGCCACTCGCGGGCCACCGGGCTTCGCCCATCACCGCCCGGGCCACGGGCAGGCCAGCTGCACACGTAGAACGGACAAACGAAGAGGCGGCCCACCCCCACAGGGGTGG
>NZ_JBHZAH010000231.1:0-1241 GCF_042754225.1 Rhodococcus sp. NPDC059234 | reverse complement strand
CAACGTCCCCACAGGCACAGGCGCATCGGTCGCGTTCCACTCCCGCAACACCAGCTCCCGCTCACCCACACCGAGCAGATCGATATCCCCGACCGCGACATCCGCCTCCACCGTCACGGCGCGAAGGATGTGCAGCAGTCCGTCGATCACCCGGGAGACACCGGCGGGACCGAACAGATCGGTGGCGTACGTCAGGACACCCGTCATGCCGGCCGGCGCGCCGTCGGCGTCGTGGGTCTCGGCAAACCCGAAGTCCAGGTCGAACTTCGCCAGCACCACATCCGAGTCCATCACCGTCGCGACGAGTTCGCCGAGTTCGACGTCCGGGGTGTCGAGATTCTGGAACGAGAGCGAGACCTGGAACAGCGGCGAGTACGCCTGCGAACGAACCGGATTGAGCACCTCGACGACCTGCTCGAACGGAACGTCCGCGTGACCGAACGCACCCAGGTCGGTCTCCCGCGCCCGAGCGACGATCTCACCGAACGACGCACCACCGTCGACCTCGAGACGCAACACCAGCGTGTTGACGAACATGCCCACCAGATCGTCGAGCAACGCATCACCACGACCGGCCACCGGAGTGCCGATGACGATGTCGGAGGTCCCCGACAGTCGCGCCAACAGCACCGCGAGCGCCGAGTGCATCACCATGAACGTGGTCGCACCCTTGGCACGAGCGATCGAGGTGATTGCCGCGTGCAACTCTGCGTCGATCGAGAACTCCTGCAACGCACCGAGGTTCGACATCACCGCCGGACGCGGACGATCCGTCGGGAGCTCGAGCACCTCCGGCGCACCGCGCAACGCACCGGTCCAGTAATCCAACTGCGTCGAGACCAGCGACTGCGGATCCTGCTCGGAACCGAGCACCTCCCGCTGCCACAACGTGTAGTCCACGTACTGCACCGGCAACGGCGCCCACGCCGGCTGCTGCCCCGTGCTGCGAGCGGCGTAGGCGACGACGACGTCGCGTGTGAGCGGCGCCACGGACCAACCGTCGGCCGAGATGTGATGCACCGTCATCGCCAGCACGTACTCCGCACCGGCCTCGACCTCGTACAACCGGGCCCGCAGCGGAACCTGCTCGGTCACGTCGAACGGCGCCGCGATGAACTCGATCGCCGCACCGGCCACCGACTCCGCGGACGTCACCACCGGGGTCAGATCGATCGGCGCCTGATCCGCGGGCAGCACCACCTGGTGACCGATGCCGTCCACATCGACGTACACCGTGCGCA
>NZ_JBHZAH010000230.1:0-1399 GCF_042754225.1 Rhodococcus sp. NPDC059234 | reverse complement strand
GGCCCTGCCGTCCGAGGATTCGGATGGCAGGGCCCCTCTGTCGTCGGGTCCGGGTCAGCGGGTGAGGCTGGCGAGGAACGCGCCGTTGTTGTCGATCAGCTGCTGCACCTGGCTGCCGTAGCCGTACTGCGTGGCGGTCGCGACGGCCGCATCGGTGGCCTGCCTGACCTGGTCGGTGGACGGCGCCGGGACGTTGGCGGGCAGGGCCGGCGTGGTCGGGGCGGCCGGGGCAGGCGCGGGGGCCGGGGTCGGCTCGACGACGGGGGCGGTCTCCTCGGAGGCGCCCGCGGTCAGGTACTGGCCGCAGACGGGCCAGGCGCCGGGGCCCTGGCTCGCGAGGGTGTTCTCGGCGACGCGGATCTGCTCGGACTTGGAGGCACCGTGCGGGGAGCCGCTGCCGCCGTTGGCGGTCCAGGTGCTCTGGGAGAACTGGAGGCCGCCGTAGTAGCCGTTGCCGGTGTTGGTCGACCAGTTGCCTCCGCTCTCGCACTGTGCGACGCCGTCCCAGTTGTGGGTGGCGGCGGAGGCGGTTCCGGAAGCGAGGCCGAAGGGGACTGCGACGAGGGCGCCGGTGACGGCGGCCCAACCGAGCGCACGCGTGGTCGTCTTGCGAGTGGTCATGCGGGTGAATCCTCTCCGCGCTTGCTGACGGGGCCGGCCTGGGCGGGTCGAACATCTCTCCATCGCCCGGCGTGCGAATTCGGCGCTACCGTCCCTGCCCCTCGAAGGTTTCGGGGTTGCCGATCCCGCGGGGCAGAGTCGTGCAGCGGCGGGTCGGCTCGGCCCGGTCGTTTCGGGCCGTTTGCGACCGTACGCAACAACTTTCGGCCGGTCACATCGTCGATCGGCAGACCGGCTGGTCCGTCGACTTCCTCGAAATCCGACGTTCAGCCAGGTCAGTCGGGATTGCTGGAGGTTGTCCAGAGGGTCGTTACCGGTCCGTTATTGTGCCGTGTATCACCGAGATTTTGTGCGCCGGGTCACAGTCTCGCGGGCCTCCCGGGGCGACTCGAGCGGGTCGACACCCGCGATTTGTGTTTCGTTCGGACGCTCGTGTAACTTCGTTCATGCATCGCGGGGTGGAGCAGCTCGGTAGCTCGCTGGGCTCATAACCCAGAGGTCGCAGGTTCAAATCCTGTCCCCGCTACCAAAGAACGAAAGCCCGGTCTTCGGACCGGGCTTTCGTCGTTTCGGGGTGCTCGGGTCGCCGGTGGTCGGGTCGCGCGCGGAAGTGGTGCAGCCCACTCCGGGGGTGGTCGGAGGCGCCCGAAAGTTCGTGTAGAGTGGTTCTTGCAGCGCGGGGTGGAGCAGCTCGGTAGCTCGCTGGGCTCATAACCCAGAGGTCGCAGGTTCAAATCCTGTCCCCGCTACCAAAGAACGAAGGACCCGGTACCCAGGC
>NZ_JBHZAH010000229.1:0-1401 GCF_042754225.1 Rhodococcus sp. NPDC059234 | reverse complement strand
CCTGAGGGCCGGGCGACGACAGCCGTGCCTATTTGTCCGAGTCCCCCGCCATCGCCTCGATCAGGCTCTTGGGACGCATGTCGGTCCAGTTGGCCTCGACATACCCGATGCATTCCTGACGCGAGGCCGGGCCGTGTACATCGGTCCATCCCGCGGGCACCTCGGCGAACATGGGCCACAGCGAATGCTGTCCCTCGTCGTTCACCAGCACCAGGAACTGGCCGTCCTCGTCATCGAAGGGGTTGCTCATCCGTCTGCCTCTCTCGTCAACACTTTTGTCTTGCAGTCATTCTCGTGCTCCGCCGCACTCTCGAACCGCGGAGGCCTACGCCGTACTCACTCGTCGGCCGCGACCTCCTCGCTGTCCCACACCTCACGCAGTACCGCACCGATCTTGGCCAGCGCGGCCGGCGACGCCATTCCCCAGTGGGTCTCGTCGACGCCGTGAGCCCTGATGCGGCCGTCGACACCGTCCTGCCAGGTGCCGGCGCCGACGCTGCCGGTCGGATCGTCCGCGAGCGCTGCGAAGTACACGAGGTCGCCCTTGAACTTGGCGGGAAGGTACGCATCCATCACGGCGACCGAAGCACCCGCCGCATCCACCGCGGCGGCGATCCGCTCCGCCCCGAGGGCGTTGAACGGCGCGGGGAGGTTCTCGACGAGTCCGCCCAGCATCTCCTCGGACAGTACCTCGTCGGCCAGTGCTTCCAGCGAAGCCTCCGGAGCATCGGACACGAGCGCCGGGAGCAGACCGCCGAGCAGATCCCCAGCGGTCATGGCCCGATCGGCGAGCACCCCGTCGGCCGGACGCTCCGCGAAGCTGTCCATCATGGCCAGCAAGGAGACCTCGTCGCCCTCGGACTGGAGCAGCGCCGCCATCGCGTGAGCGATCACCCCGCCGAGCGACCAGCCGATCAGGTTGTACGGCCCCTCCGGCTGCACGGTCCGGACCTGCTCGACGTACATCCGAGCCCATGCCTCGACAGTCTCGGGCATCGGAGCCACACCGGACAGGACGGGCGACTGCAAGCCGTAGATCCCCCGTTCCCTGTCGATGTGGGCGGAGAGTCCGGCGAAGGCCCACGAGAGACCGATGATCGGGTGGATGCAGAACACCGGCGGCTTGGACCCGCCCGGCCGCAGCGGGAGCAACACGTCGAATGCCGCGTCCTCGGCCATGCTCTCGAGTCCCAGCCGCGCAGACACGATCCTGGCGGCCAGCGCCTCCGTGGTCGACGTGGTGAACAGCCACATCACCGGAACCGACACCGCGAGTTCGGCGCCGAGCCTGGAAGCCGCCTGCATGGCGATCAGCGAGTTGCCACCCAGACCGAAGAAGTCGTCGTCGAGACCGACCCGCTCGACACCGAGCAACTCCCCGAACACCGACGCCACAACCCG
>NZ_JBHZAH010000228.1:0-1405 GCF_042754225.1 Rhodococcus sp. NPDC059234 | reverse complement strand
TGCGCTTCGCGCAGTGGTGCGGTTACGGAGGATTGCCCCTCCGTAACCGCACCACTGCGTTATGCGCCTGCTGCGGTCCGGACGACGACGACGGTCCCCGGGAAGTAGGCGGCCAGCTCGCTGCGCGACTGCTTGAGCGCGGCGGTGCCGTATCCGTGTTTGCGTGACTGCGGTGCGATCCACACCGCGATGTCCACTTCCTGGCCGGTGAGTTCACCGAAGACGAGGCCGACGCTCCGGGGCCGGTCTCCACTCACGTCTTCGCAGACGAACCATGCCGCGCTCTCGTCGTCGACCCGATTCAGGCCGGCCCTGCGCTCGGACTCCACCCGGTCGGTCGGCCACGGCGAACCGTCGTCGTCGAGTTGCTCGGCCGACCGCAGCCGGAACAGCTCGGCGTCGGTGTCGCTGGTGCTGAACGGTCGTAGCCGGACACCCGCGCCAGTGGCGAACGGGCGCTGTTCCGGCAGCCACTTGAGGGTCGCGTCCAGGTTGCGCACCTCGTTGCTGAGCCGGTCGCGTTCGATTCTGGTCAACCTGCCGAGCTGCAGGCCGAG
Organism: Rhodococcus sp. NPDC059234; assembly: GCF_042754225.1. Classification (NCBI taxonomy): domain Bacteria; kingdom Bacillati; phylum Actinomycetota; class Actinomycetes; order Mycobacteriales; family Nocardiaceae; genus Rhodococcus; species Rhodococcus sp. NPDC059234. Next base: position 848 of record NZ_JBHZAH010000228.1, on the reverse strand, counting down.
CACCACGTTGGCGTTGGCCGCGCTCGTCTCGAGCAGCCCGCTCACGGTGCGCACGGCGGCCTCGTGATCGTCACTGTCGACGATGGCGTCGAGGACCTCGTGCCGCATGTCGAGCGCCTTCAGCAGCGCCGCGGCGAGCTCACGTCGGTCCAGGATCTGATCTTGGGGGCCAGCCGTCATGACGAAATCTCCCTATCCGTTGGTCTGCAACAGCGGAGCGCGCGCCTGCCGGGTGGGCGGCGGGCACTCTCATCGCATTGTCTGTCAACGGAGGGGCAATTGCTATGCGCACACGACGACGGGAATCTTCCGATCCGTCCACGACTGGTAGTCGTCGAACTCGGGATACATCGCGACCAGTCGCGGCCAGAGCTCCGCGTGCTCGGCGTCGTCCGCGATCCGTGCGACCAGCGTGCGCACATCCGAACGGATCTGGACCGTGACGTTGGGGTCGGCCTTCAAGTTCAGGTACCACAGGGGATTCTTGGGCTGACCGCCCTGGGAGGCGACCAGCACGACCCGGTCGCCGTCCTCGAGGAACAACAGCGGACTCACCCGCGGCTCGCCGCTCTTGCGTCCGGTGGTGGTGAGCAGGCAGATCGGCAGGCCGTTCTTGGCGGCACTCCCGACCCGCCAGGTGCCGCCGAGGCGCCCACCGGTTGCCCGGTACGCGATCACGTTCGACTTCGACATCCACTTGATGACGATTCGGGTGAACTTCGTGTCGAGCAACGGTGGGCGCTTCATCGTGGCGTCAGATCCGCTCGATGATGGTGCCGGTGGCCAGCGCGCCGCCCGCGCACATCGAGATCAGGGCGGTCGAGCCGTCGCGGCGCTCGAGCTCGTGC
>NZ_JBHZAH010000227.1:0-1439 GCF_042754225.1 Rhodococcus sp. NPDC059234 | reverse complement strand
AGGTAGTCGATGGTCGCGGCCGAGTCGTTGCGGTCGACCAGACCGGCCTTGAACACCGTCACCCCGTCCTTGGTGGGGTTGTTGACGGTGAACTTCTCGACCAGCCCGGGGGCCGCGCTGGCCTCCTTGACGATCTGGGTGATCTGCGAGCCCTGGGCGCCCTCGATCACCAGCTTGACCGGCTCGGACCGGGAGTTGGGGAACAGGTCGTTGAACTCGCCCTGCGCGACGCGGGTCGGGTTGTCGGGCGGCAGGTAGGTCTCGTTGATGCCACCGAACTTGATGTTCGCGATCGGGATGGTCAGCAGCAGCAGACCGATCACGATCGGGATCGACACCTTGAGCGGGTGCTTCATCACCCACTGGGTCAGCCGACCCCAGATGCTGTTCTCGATCTCCTCGGTGGTCTTGGTCTTGCGCATGAACTTCAGGCCCAGCGCGTCGACCCGCCGCCCGAGGATCCCGAGGATCGCGGGCAGCACGGTCACCGAGATCAGCGCGGCGAGGATGACCGCGGCGATGGCGCCGTAGGCGACGGACTTGAGGAAGCCCTGCGGGAAGATCAGCAGGCCGCCGAGGCTGGCGACGATCATGGTGGCCGAGAAGATGACGGTCCGGCCGGCGGTCGTCACGGTCCGCCGGACGGCGTCGCCGGTGCTGTAGCCCTCGGCGATCTCCTCACGGAACCGGCTGACCATGAACAGGCCGTAGTCGATCGCCAGGCCCAGGCCGATCAGCGAGACCACCGGCACGACGAACGCGTTGACCTCGGTGAACTGGGTGAACAGTTTGACCACGCCGTTGGCGGCGATGATGGTCAGACCGCCCACGATCAGCGGCAACGCGGCCGCGACCACGCCGCCGAAGATGAAGAACAGCAGCACCCCGACCGCGGGGATGGCCATGATCTCCATCCGGTGCACGTCGTTGGCCATCGTGTCGTTGAGGGTGCCGGTGACCGGTTGCAGACCGGTCAGCTGCACGTCCACGCCGGGGATGTAGAACTGGTCGCGGACCTTCTTGAAGTTGGCGGCGACCTCGGTGTCGTTGGCGCCGGCGATGCCGACGCTGGCGAGGGCGTGTTCCTTGCTGGCGTCGGTGAACAGGGCCAGCTTCGTCGACCAGTAGCTGCCGTTGACCTTGAGGATCTGCTCCGGGTTGTCGCGCGCGAGCTGATCGAGGTGCTGGGTGATCTTCGCCGCGAACGCCGGGTCGTCGACCGTCTTGCCCTCGGGCGCGGTGAACAGCAGCACCACGTCGGCGTTGGTGTCGCGCCCGAAGGTGCCGTCCGCGAGCTTCGCGGCGGCCACCGACTCCGACCCGGGATCGTCCCAGCCGCTCTGGCTCAGGTTGTTTTCCAGACCGAGGCCGTACGCCCCGAGACCGAGCATCAACGCGACCATCACACCGATCACGGTGAATCGGAGGCGGTAGACGAG
>NZ_JBHZAH010000226.1:0-1492 GCF_042754225.1 Rhodococcus sp. NPDC059234 | reverse complement strand
CTGAGCGGCCGCGGTCGAGGGCAGATCCGCGGGTCGTTCCTCGCCGCCGAGGGTGTGCCAGGTGCCGACCTTTCGTGCCGCCATCACTCGACCCGAGGCGTCCCCGGGCGATAGCCGCAGCGTCTGGATCAGGAAGTCGTTGATCGACTTGGTGTCGAACTTGCCGGGCAGGGCGCGTTCGACCGACTCGACGATCAACCGATGCCCGACCGCCGCGGCCTTACGCAGCGACGTCTCCATCTGCTGCAATGCGCGCACGACCTCCATGTCCGACAACCCGGACAATTCGTCGTCGAGCAGTCCGTCGACGGCGGTGTCGAGGTCGGCCAGGTGGTCCGTCGCCTGCCCGACTCCCCGATTGCCGTCTATCGAATGCATGTTCGAATTTTAGCGCGGACCACCGACAGGAATTCCAGTGCAGGGAATCCTTCACCCGTAATGACCTGCGCATTCGGGTTGGAGTAGTCCGGTGTCGCATGCGCGTGTCGGGAGAGTGTGCGCGCTTGTACTAGCCTGAACACATCGCTGAATGTGGTGTGCGTCACACTCCTGTTTGGAGGTCGTCGATGGCTGAGCTCAGGTCTGTACGAAAGGGCACCCGTGTCACCGGCGGCGAGCGCGACGTCATGCAGACCGAGTTGCGGGACCGCTACTTGAGCGGCGCGAGTATCCGCACCCTGGCGGAGTCGACCGGTCGGTCCTACGGATTCGTGCGGACCCTGCTCACCGAATCGGGCGTCGTACTTCGCGGTCGCGGTGGCCCGAATCGGCGCCGGCGCAGCTGACGTCTCCCGCGCGCGCCGACAGCGTCACTCCTTGCGCCGCACCGACTCCTCCACGAGATCGAGTACGGCGGAGAGGTTCTCGCCGCCGTGACCCGACGCGATCCGGGCCACCAGTCCGTCGAGGACCAGGTCGAGGTAGCCGAGCAGGACGTCGGTCGGGAGGTCGTCGCGAAGCCGGCCTGCCGACTTCTGCCGTTCGAGCCGGCTGACCGTCGCCTCGGTCAGTTCCGCACTGTGTTGCGTCCATTTCCGGGCGAACTCGGGATCGGTGCGCAGTCGGCGGGCGATCTCGAGGCGGGTACCGAGCCAGTCGAACTGCTCGGGCTGCGCGAGCATGTCACGCATCACCTGGACGAGGCCCTGTTCGGCCGCGACGTCGGCCATTCGGCGGGCATCCTCCTGCGCTAGGGCCAGGAAGAGTCCGTCCTTGTCCTTGAAGTGGTGGAAGATCGCACCCCGCGAGAGTCCGGTGACCTCTTCGAGGCGGCGCACGGTCGCGCCCTCGTAGCCGTATTCGGCGAAGCACCGCCGGGCGCCGTCGAGGATCTGGCTCCGACGAGCGGCGAGGTGGTCCTCACTGACCTTGGGCACCGCGAACGTCCTTTCGGTAGCGAGACGGCGGGCCCGAGACGAGACGTCCCGGGCCCCCCCCCAGTGCACAGCGTGCGGGTCAACCCACAGTGCGGGTCAACACATCGGAAAACAGC
>NZ_JBHZAH010000225.1:0-1534 GCF_042754225.1 Rhodococcus sp. NPDC059234 | reverse complement strand
TCCCCCCGGAGCCCCCAGAACCCGTGTGCTCGACGCCGGGTCTCGTTGTGCCGGTTTTTCGCGGCCGCGTATTCGCCGGGGGGTCCCCCGCCCCCGCGTGGGTCCGGGCGCACCGCGCCCTACTTCTGGGCGGACGGCTTGCGGTAGGCGAGCACGTCGTCGATGATCCCGTACTCCTTGGCCTCCTCGGCCGTGAGGATCTTGTCGCGATCGGTGTCCTTGCGGATCACCTCGGCGTCCTTGCCGGTGTGCTTGGCCAACGTCGACTCCATGAGCCGGCGCATCCGCTCGATCTCCGCGGCCTGGATCTCGAGGTCGGAGACCTGGCCCTGGATGCCGCCGGTGGCGGGCTGGTGGATCAGCACGCGCGCGTTCGGCAGGGCCAGACGCTTGCCCGGAGTACCCGCGGCGAGCAGCACCGCCGCGGCGGACGCGGCCTGCCCCAGGCACACGGTGGTGATGTCGGCCCGGACGTACTGCATGGTGTCGTAGATCGCCATCAGCGAGGTGAACGAGCCACCGGGCGAGTTGATGTACATAGTGATGTCGCGGTCGGGATCGAGCGACTCGAGGACCAGCAGCTGGGCCATGACGTCGTTCGCCGAGGCGTCGTCGACCTGCACGCCGAGGAAGATGATGCGCTCCTCGAACAGCTTGTTGTACGGGTTCGACTCCTTGACGCCGTAGCTCGAGTGCTCGATGAACGACGGCAGGATGTAGCGGGACTGGGGCGCGGCGGGAGCCTGTCCACCCAGCGCGCGGGGATCGAACAAGTTGGTCATCTTCTTCTCCAAAGTGTTGAGGGGCGTCGTGGCGGGCTCGGCTAGTTGCTGCCGGTGCCGCCGGCCTGCCGCGCGCGGGAGATGACGTGGTCGACGAAGCCGTATTCCTTGGCCTCGGTCGCGGTGAACCAACGGTCACGGTCGGAGTCGGCGGTGATCTGCTCGACCGTCTGACCGGTGTGCTCGGCGATCAGCTGCGCCATCTCGCGCTTGGTGTGCGCGAACTGCTCGGCCATGATCGCGATGTCGGAGGCGGTGCCGCCGATGCCCGCGGAGGGCTGGTGCATCATGATCCGCGCGTGCGGCAGGGCGTACCGCTTGCCCTGGGTGCCTGCGGAGAGCAGGAACTGGCCCATCGAGGCGGCCAGGCCCATGCCGAAGGTGGCGATGTCGCACTCCGCGAACTGCATGGTGTCGAAGATCGCCATGCCGGCGGTCACCGATCCGCCCGGAGAGTTGATGTAGAGCGAGATGTCGCGGGTCGGGTCCTCCGCGGAGAGCAGCAGGATCTGCGCGCACAGCTTGTTGGCGATGTCGTCGTCGACCTGGGTACCGAGGAAGATGATGCGCTCGCGCAGCAGGCGCTCGTACACCGAGTCGCTGAGATTCAGACCTGACGTGGCCGAAGTCATGGCGGGGCCCTGCGAAGCCGCCGGGTTCTGTGAAGTCACGGTACCTGCCTTCTCCATCACTGAAACGTTGGTTCTTGTCACTGACACTAACGAACAGGGGCGGCCCCGGAGTCCCGGTGC
>NZ_JBHZAH010000224.1:0-1536 GCF_042754225.1 Rhodococcus sp. NPDC059234 | reverse complement strand
TCACGGGGCGGGGCCGTTTCGCGTCCGGGCCCGGCTCATTCCACCCCGGGCGCAGCCGCCACGGGCCCCGGTTTAGACTGTTGCCGTGGTCATCTTCTTCGAGGTGCTGCTGGTTCTCGCAGCGATCCTGATTACCTGGTTCTCGCTCTACGTCGTGTACCGCTTGGTCACCGACAAGCCGTGACCCAGCCCGGCGACGGCGACACCGTCGGCTCCCACGACGACGCGTCCGCGACAGCGGGTGACGCCGGCGTCTCCGCCGAGCAGTCGGTCCGCCGAGGCAGCGGTGACCAGGCCGTGGCCGACGCGGAAGAGCGCGCCAGGGACACCGCCGGGCGCAACATCCCGGTCCTGCCGGACCTGCCGCTGCCCGAGGACACCGCGAACCTGCGACTCGGTCCGGACCTGAACCCCGGAATGCTCGCGTTGCTGCCGCTGGTCGGCGTGTGGCGAGGCGAGGGCGAGGCCAGCACTCCCGAGTCCGGCGACTACCGGTTCGGGCAGCAGATCGTGGTCTCGCACGACGGCGGCAACTTCCTCGCGTGGGAGTCCCGGTCGTGGCGGCTGGACGCCGACGGTGAGTACACCGGTCCGGACCTGCGGGAGAGCGGTTTCTGGCGGGTCGCCGGCGACGGAATCCCCGGCAGCATCGACGAGGAGGTCGTCGAGCTGCTGCTCACGCACAGCTCCGGCATCGTCGAGTTGTTCTACGGCCAGGCCCTGACCCAGTCGAGCTGGGAGCTCGCCACCGACGTCGTCATCCGCAGCAAGCAGGGTGCGCTGGTCGGCGGCGCCAAGCGCCTGTACGGCATCGTCGAGGGCGGTGACCTCGCGTACGTCGAGGAACGCATCCTCGCCGACGGTCCGCTGAAGCCGCACCTGTCCGCACGCCTGTCCCGCTACATCGGCTGACACGGCTGCGCCGCCGCCTGTGCGCGATTGATGCCCCACGGAGGGTGCAGATCGCGCACAGTGTTCGAGCGGTCCACAGGGCGACATCGCTCCACAGGTAGCTCACACACGGCACGTCTCGGACCGTTGCCTGTCGGTCGGCAGCGTCACCGTGCGGTCATGACCAATCCGGGCCGGCAACGGCCACTCGACGCCCCAGCACGGGCCGCTGTCACGCCCGATGAGTGTGCGCGCCGCCCTGCGCACGGTGGTCCCTGACTGTGCGCGATCGGCACCCCGGGTGGGGTGAAGATCGCACACAGGCTCGGAGCGCAGAACGGCCCCCGAGCCATACCGTCGACGGACGCTTGTCGTCGCACGGTCCCGGTCAGGAACCGGGGGCTCGGGGGCCGGGTGGCTGCCTGGGATTCGCCAGCCGCGCACGCGGTCAGTGAATTCCCTTCAGCGATAGCGGCTAGCTGACAGCCACCTCACGCGTCCTGTAGTTCTTCAACTTCAGACCACCTCCTTCCTCGTGTACGGACGAAAGTACGCCCGCCACCGGCGCCTCGCAATCGAATAAATCGGCCGCCCTGCCAGCGTCGACGCCGAAACTGTTCGCGATCGGCACCCCGGTCGGGGTGC
>NZ_JBHZAH010000223.1:0-1537 GCF_042754225.1 Rhodococcus sp. NPDC059234 | reverse complement strand
GTCCCGGAAGACTCCGGGACCGGATCCCACCCCCGGCGACCGCCCCGGGCGGCTCAGCACTCAAGGAGGACCGGCGATGACCATCTTGGCTCCGATCACCAGATCCGATTCCCAGCTCGATCCGCGCGACCCTCTGACGAGGCTCGAGAGCCTGTTCGACGCCGGGACCACGGTCACGCTGCATCCCCGCGACAAGTCCGGGGTGCTCGCGGCGTCCGGCGAGATCGACGGCGTCCGCACCGTCGCCTACTGCTCCGACGCCACCGTCATGGGTGGCGCAATGGGCGTGGAGGGCTGCAAGCACATCGTCGCGGCCATCGACACCGCCATCGAGGAGAAGGCACCGATCGTCGGCATCTGGCACTCGGGCGGGGCCCGCCTGGCGGAGGGTGTCGAAGCCCTGCACGCCGTCGGCCTCGTGTTCGAAGCCATGGTCCGGGCGTCCGGCCTTATCCCCCAGCTTTCCGTCGTCCTCGGCTTCGCCGCGGGCGGCGCCGCCTACGGTCCCGCCCTCACCGACGTGGTGATCATGGCGCCCGAGGGCCGCGTCTTCGTGACCGGACCCGATGTGGTTCGCTCCGTCACCGGCGAGCAGGTCGACATGGCCTCGCTCGGCGGCCCCGACACCCACACCAAGAAGTCCGGCGTGGCGCACATCGCCGCACACGACGAGCTCGACGCCCTGCACCGGGCCCGCCGGCTGGTGTCGATGTTCTCCGATCAGGGCGAGTTCGACCAGTCCGCGGCCGAGCACGGCGACAGCGACCTGCGGGCCATGATGCCCGAGTCCGCCAAGCGCGCCTACGACGTCCGCCCGATCGTGCACGAGCTGCTCGACAACGTCGACGGCGAGTCCAGCTTCGAGGAGCTGCAGGGCAACTACGCCCGCAGCATCGTCACCGGCCTGGGACGGATGGGTGGCCGCACCGTCGGCGTCATCGCGAACAATCCGCTGCGCCTGGGCGGCTGCCTGAACTCCGAGAGCGCCGAGAAGGCCGCCCGATTCGTGCGGCTGTGCAACGCCTTCGGGATCCCCCTCGTCGTCATCGTCGACGTTCCCGGCTACCTGCCCGGTGTCAGCCAGGAGTGGGAGGGCGTGGTGCGTCGCGGCGCCAAGCTGCTGCACGCGTTCGCCGAGGCGACCGTCCCCCGCGTCACGGTGGTCACCCGCAAGATCTACGGCGGTGCGTACATCGCGATGAACTCCCGCGCCCTCGGCGCCACCGCCGTGTTCGCGTGGCCGGAGGCAGAGGTCGCCGTGATGGGCGCCAAGGCGGCCGTCGGCATCCTGCACAAGCGGGCCCTGGCCGCGGCACCGGAGGACGAGCGCGAGGCACTGCACGATCGACTCGCCGCCGAGCACGAGGCGATCGCCGGCGGTGTCGGCCGGGCGATGTCGATCGGCGTGGTCGACGAGCTGATCGATCCCGCCAAGACCCGGAGCATCGTCACTGCGGCGCTCGCCGCGGCCCCCGCACGCCGCGGGGCGCACAAGAACATCCCGCTCTGAGCCCAGCTCGCGACATGAACAAGGGGC
>NZ_JBHZAH010000222.1:0-1559 GCF_042754225.1 Rhodococcus sp. NPDC059234 | reverse complement strand
CCCGAGGGTCTCCGCGGCGTGCAGCCCGGACAGCCAACCGCCGCGCTTGCCGATGGGGGTGCGAACTGCCTCGACGATTACTGGTGTGCCCACGGCGGGCTCCTTTCCCTTTGTACCTTGAAAAGTAGAACAGGTTCATCGCGGGGGCAAGGACTATGCCCACGGATCTTCCCTATACGGAGGGCCTGTGATTCAATGTTTATAGAACGTGTTACAGATCACCTGCGACATCGATCGCGGGGGCAGGAGACAACAGTGGCACAGCCCAACATTCCCGCGGGATTCGACTTTACGGACCCCGACATCTACGCACACCGGCTGCCGGTGGAAGAACTCGCCGAGGTCCGCAAGGCCGAGCCGGTGTTCTGGGTGGAGCAGCCTGACGGTGTCGGCGGGTTCAACGACGGTGGCTACTGGCTGGTCACCCGGCACGAGGACATCCGGGACGTCTCGCAGCGCAGCGACGTGTTCTCCACCTGGGAGAACACCGCCATCCCGCGCTTCGCCGACGACATGCAGCGCGAGCAGATCGAACTCCAGCGATTCGTGCTCCTGAACAAGGACGCGCCGGAGCACACCAAGCTGCGCAAGCTGGTCTCCCGCGGCTTCACCCCCCGCGCGATCAACGGGATCAAGGAAGAACTGCGGGACCGCGCAGAGGCCATCGTCAAGGCCGCGGCCGCGGAGGGCAGCGGCGACTTCGTCACCCAGGTCGCCGCGGAGCTGCCGCTGCAGGCCATCGCCGAACTCATCGGTGTGCCGCAGGAGGACCGCGGCAAGGTCTTCGAGTGGTCCAACCAGATGACCTCCTACGACGACCCCGAGTTCGCGGACATCGACCCGGCGGCCGCGTCGATGGAGATCCTCGGCTACGCGTACCAGATGGCCGAGGCCCGCAAGGCGAACCCGGCCGACGATCTCGTCACCACCCTCATCGAGGCGGACGTCGACGGCGACGTGCTCAGCCCGGAGGAGTTCGGCTTCTTCGTGATCGTGCTCGCGGTGGCCGGCAACGAGACCACCCGCAACGCCACCACGCACGGCATGAAGGCCTTCATGGACAATCCCGAGCAGTGGGAGCTGTACAAGAAGGAGCGGCCGAAGACCACGGCCGACGAGATCATCCGCTGGGCCACCCCGGTCGCCGCGTTCCAGCGCACCGCGCTCGAGGACACCGAGATCGGTGGCGTGGCGATCAAGAAGGGCCAGCGCGTGGTGATGAACTACGTGTCGGCGAACTTCGACGAGGAGGTGTTCGAGAGCCCGGAGAAGTTCAACATCCTGCGCGACCCGAACCCGCACCTGTCGTTCGGTGGCACCGGCGCCCACTACTGCCTCGGCGCCAACCTGGCCCGCATGGAGATCGACCTGATCTTCAACGCGATCGCGGACTTCCTGCCGGACATCGTCGAGGCCGGGGACACCCGCCGGCTGCGCTCCGGCTGGCTCAACGGCATCAAGGAGTACCAGGTCGACTACAAGACCGGCGGTTGCCCGGTCGCCCACTAGGGCAGTCGATCCACCAGCAGCACCACGGCAGCGCCGGCGCGGTTCACCGC
>NZ_JBHZAH010000221.1:0-1599 GCF_042754225.1 Rhodococcus sp. NPDC059234 | reverse complement strand
GACGGCGTCGAGGTCTACCCCACCGGCGCGTCCGCACTGTGGAGCGACTTCAACAAGGCCAACCACGACGCGATGATCCAGGCCGAGATGTTCTCCTGGCCCGTGACCATGGCCATCATGGTCCTCGCGTTCGGCTCGCTCGTCGCCGCGGGACTGCCGCTGCTGCTCACCCTCGCCGGCCTGGTCGCCTCCGCGGGCGGCCTGGTGCTGCTCAACGAGATCACGCCGATCTCGGTGTGGGCCATGAACTTTGCGATGATGTTCGCGCTCGCGCTGGGCATCGACTACGCCCTGTTCATCGTCGCGCGGTTCCGCGACGCGCTGAGCAAGACCGGCGACGCCCGCGCCGCGGTGGCCGAGACCATGGACACCGCCGGCAAGGCGGTCGTGCTGTCGGGCCTGACGGTGCTGGTGAGCCTGTCGGCCGTGCTGCTGGTCCCGGCTCCCGCGGTCCGGACCATGGCCGTCGGCATCATGCTCGCGGTCACGTTCGTCCTAGCCGCCACACTCACCCTGCTTCCCGCGGTGCTCGGCAAGCTCGGTCCGAAGGTCAACGCGGGCTCGCTGCCGTACGCCAAGCGCCAGCAGCACCGGTCCCCGCGGTTCGCGGCCTGGGGGAACCTGCTGCACCGGCACCCGTGGCCGTTCGCGATCGGCGCCGTCGTGGTGCTGGTCGGCCTGTCCGTCCCGGCGCTGGGGCTGAAGGTCGCGATGCCGTCGATCCAGGTCGTGCCGACCGACGCCCCCGTCCGGCAGGGCTACGAACTGGTCCAGGCCCAGATGGGCGAGGGCGCGCCCGGCATGCTCCAAATCGTCGTCCCCTCCGACGAGGCCGAGGCGACCGCCGCCGCGGCGAAGGCCACCGACGGCGTCGCCATGGTCACCCCGGCGATGCCGTCGATGGACGGTTCGAATTACGTGATGCTGCAGGCGATCCCGAACGTCGATCCGTCGGACGAGGCGATGGGGTCGATCCTCGACCGGCTGCGGGCCGACCTCCCGTCGCAGGCGCTGGTCGGCGGCGCGCCCGCGGAGAACCTCGACCTGCAGCAGGCCCTCGACGACTACCTGCCGGTCATCGTCGGCGTCATCCTGGCCCTCGGGTTCGTGTTGCTGCTGGTCGCTCTGCAGGCGCCGCTGATCGCGATCCTGGGGACGGTGGTCAGCCTGCTCTCGACCGCGGCCGCCTTCGGCGTGGCCAAGCTGATCTTCCAGGACGGACACGGCGCGGGACTGCTCGGCTTCACCCCGCAGGGCTTCCTGGACGGCTGGGGCCCGGTGTTCTTCTTCGCGATGATCTTCGCCATCGCGATGGACTACACGGTGTTCCTGCTCTCGACCGCGAAGGAGCACTACGAGCGCTCGGGCGACCCGAAGGTCGCACACGTCATGGGACTCGCCCACTCCGGTCGGGTCATCCTCGCCGCGGCCGCGGTGATGGTGGCGGTGTTCTTCACCTTCGCCCTCGCAGACCCGTTGCCGCCCAAGGAGATGGGCATCATCCTCGGCGTCGCGGTGCTGCTCGACGCGGTCCTGATCCGGCTGGTGCTGCTGCCGGTGCTGCTGCGCCTGACCGGGCACGCCGCCTGGTGGTCGCCG
>NZ_JBHZAH010000220.1:0-1677 GCF_042754225.1 Rhodococcus sp. NPDC059234 | reverse complement strand
GACGCGCAGTGGTGCGGATACGGAGAACCAGGCCTCCGTATCCGCACCACTGCGGCGAAGCCGCTTAGGCGGTGGGGCCGAACTCCTCGAGCATCTCGGTGACCAGTGCGGCGATCGGCGACCGCTCGCTACGGGTCAGCGTGACGTGCGCGAAAAGCGGGTGCCCCTTGAGCTTTTCGATCACCGCGGCGACGCCGTCGTGCCGGCCGACGCGCAGGTTGTCGCGCTGGGCGACGTCGTGGGTGAGCACTACCCGCGACCCGGTGCCCAGCCGCGACAGCACGGTGAGCAGCACGTTGCGTTCGAGCGACTGGGCCTCGTCGACAATGACGAACGAGTCGTGCAGCGAACGACCACGGATGTGGGTGAGCGGCAGCACCTCCAGCATGCCTCGGCTGACCACCTCGTCCATCACCTCGGGGCTGGCCAGCCCGTCGAGGGTGTCGAAGACGGCCTGCGCCCACGGCCCCATCTTCTCGCTCTCGCTGCCCGGCAGGTAACCCAACTCCTGACCGCCGACCGCATAGAGCGGACGAAACACGACCACCTTGCGGTGGGTGCGGCGTTCGAGGACCGCCTCGAGGCCCGCGGTCAGCGCGAGCGCCGACTTGCCGGTGCCGGCCTTGCCACCGAGCGAGACGATCCCGATGCTCTCGTCCAGCAGCAGGTCGAGCGCGATGCGCTGCTCGGCTGAACGCCCGTGCAGGCCGAATGCCTCCCGCTCGCCGCGCACCAACTGCACGCGCTTGTCGGGGTTCACCCGCCCCAACGCACTCGACCTGCCGCCGATCAGCCGGATACCGGTGTGGCACGGCAACTCTCGCGCCTCGTCGAGATCGATCTCCCCCTCCGAGAACAGCTCGTCGATGCGACCTGAGGCGACGTCGAGCTCGGCCATGCCGGTCCAGCCCGACGGCACCACGTCGTGCGCGTGGTACTCGTCGGCGGGCAGCCCCACCGCACCTGCCTTGACCCGCAGTGGAATGTCCTTGCTGACCAGCACCACGTCCTTGCCCTCGGCGGCCAGGTTCAACGCGCAGGCCAGGATCCGGGAGTCGTTCGAGTCGGTGCGGAAGCCGACCGGCAGTACCGCCGGGTCGGTGTGGTTCAGTTCCACCTGCAGGGTGCCGTCCGCGGTGCCGATCGGCACCGGTTGGTCCAGTCGCCCGTACTCGAGCCTCAGGTCGTCGAGCATCCGAAGCGCCTCACGCGCAAACCATCCCAGCTCGTGATGGTGGCGTTTTCCCTCCAGTTCGCTGATCACCACGAGCGGCAGCACGACCTCGTGTTCGGCGAACCGGGTGACGGCCCAGGGATCCGAGAGCAGGACCGAGGTGTCGAGAACGTAGGTGCGGACGGAGCGGGATTCGGTCACGGTGGCTCCTCGACCTGCGCGGCACCCGCGCAAGCGGCGTTCGCTGGGCCGTTCGGTCCGGGTGGGTCTTACGTCCCACAGGGGCCGGGTGCCGGCCCCTTCGCCCTGAACAAGTCAGTCACGATTCGAACCTCCCGGACGGGCGACTTCCCCTGTCACCCGGTAAGCAGAACGCTACGTCCGAACGCCCCGCGACCGCGTGAACAACACGGTGAACGTTGCGTTAACCGAGGTCGGCGACGACAAATTCGACACCGCCTTCGGCGCGCCGCCGAGAACGCGAACGGCCCGCGCCCCAGGGG
>NZ_JBHZAH010000219.1:0-1695 GCF_042754225.1 Rhodococcus sp. NPDC059234 | reverse complement strand
CGTCCAGCCGCTACAGGGCGCCGTAGACCGTCCGACCCTCGAGGACGGTCGCCCGGATCTCGAGCCCGGTCAGGGCGGCCGGGGCGGTGTCGAGGGGATTGCCGGACAGCACCACCAGGTCCGCGTACGCGCCGGGGAACAGCGACCCGATGCTGTCCTCGTCGAAGAGCTGCCAGGCCGCGTCGACGGTCTGTGCTCGCAGCGCCGCCGCGACCGGAATCCGTTCGTCCGGTGCGGCGACCCGGCCCGACGGGGTGCGCCGGGTGACCGCGTCGGCGATGTTGCGCAACGGGTTCGCCGGGGTGACCGGTCCGTCGTTGTGGAACGAGAACCGCTGTCCGGCGGCCAGGGCAGAGCCCGCAGCGGCCCAGGCTCCGCCGTGCTCGGGACCGAACAGGTCGTCGACCAGTACGTCGCCCCAGTAGTGCAGGTGATCGACGAAGATGCTCACCGTCACGCCCAGTTCAGCCGCCCGCCGGAACTGGTCCGGCCGCATCGCGCCGACGTGTTCGAGTCGCAGTCGGTGGTCAGGACGCGGTTGCTCGTGCAGGACCCGCTCCCAGGCGTCGAGCACCATGGTGATCGCCTCGTCGCCGTGCGCGTGGCACGCGAGCTGCCAGCCCTTCCCGAAGTACGCGGACGTGATGTCGTGGATCTGCTCGCCGGTGTAGTTGGCGTGGCCGTGACTGCAGGCGATGCCGAGTCCGCGGGTGGCCTCGGTGTCGAGATAGGGGAATCTCGTCGCGATGTTGCCCACCCACGGCGAGCCGTCCGACCACACCTTGATCCCGACCTGGCGGACCAGGTCGTCGCCGTCGCCGGGCGAGGCCTCGCTGGTCAGGGCCGCCGTTGACATCTCGTAGAGGCGTAGCCGGGTGGTCAGCGCGCCGGACGCCGCGACTGCCGCGAGCGCGGGCCGCAGCCGCGGGTCGAACGACATCTCCGCGATCGTGGTGATGCCCGCCGCGTTCAGCCGCGCGCACTCCGCGGACAGCAACTCGGCCAGGTTGTCTCCGGGAGTGAGCGCCGCACCCGCGACCGCGAACACCGCGGGCACCTCGTACGCGGAGCCGTCCAGGTCGCCCGTTCCGTTCCGGCCGTAGGAGCCGCCCACCGGTTCGGGGGTGTCGCGGGTGATGCCGGCCCGGGTCGCGGCCGCCGAATTGAAGTACGCGACATGGCCGGAGTTGTGCAGGATCACCAGCGGATGCCGCGGGGCGACGGAGTCCAGCCAGTCGAGCGTCGGGATGGGAAGTCCCTTCTGCAGTAACGGGTCCCAGCCGTTCAGGGTTGCGCCGGCCTCGCCCCTCGCCGCCACCGTTTCGTGCACCGTGCGCACCACCGCGTCGGCGTCGGACACGGTGACCGGCCGAATGTCGACGATGGCCGGGCCGAGGACGACGGCCTCCTCGAGCGGATGCCCGTGGGGCTCGATGAACCCAGGCAGGACGCACGCGTCCCCGAGGTCGACGGTCCTGGTGCCCGCACCGACCAGCGGCTCGACGCTCGACCGGTCGCCCACGGCGACGATCCGGCCGTCGCGGACGGCCAGCGCGTCGGCCCGGGGGAGCGCCTCGTGCATGGTGACGATGTCGCCGAAGAGCACCAGGTCGGCGCGGGCGGACGGGTGGCCGGACGGAGGGCTCTGCATCGCCCGATTCTGGCAGGGGAACGCGGGAAACCCCGGGAACCGCG
>NZ_JBHZAH010000218.1:0-1705 GCF_042754225.1 Rhodococcus sp. NPDC059234 | reverse complement strand
GCGATCAGCGAGTTGCCACCCAGACCGAAGAAGTCGTCGTCGAGACCGACCCGCTCGACACCGAGCAACTCCCCGAACACCGACGCCACAACCCGCTCGACCTCGGACACCGGAGCACGGAACTCCGCCGCCGCGAACACCGGCGCCGGCAACGCCTTCCGATCCAGCTTGCCGCTCGACGTCACCGGGAACTCGTCGAGAACCATGATCTGCGACGGCACCATGTACGCCGGCAACCGGTCCGCAGCCGTCGCGGTCACCGCGGCAACATCGACGACCGCCTCGGCAGCCGCCGTCACGTAACCGACCAGATGCCTGCCCGCCACGGTGTCGACGACCGCAGCGGCCGCCTGACCCACCGACGGATCCGCAGCCAACGCCGCCTCGACCTCACCGAGCTCGATCCGCAGACCGTGCAACTTCACCTGGAAGTCACTACGCCCCACGAACTCGAGCTCACCGGCCGACGTCCACCGCGCCAGGTCACCGGTCCGGTACATCCGCTCACCACCGGCGAACGGGTTCGCCACGAACCGCTCCGCCGTCAGATCCGGCCGCGACTGGTAGCCACGGGCCAACTGCACACCCGCCAGATACAACTCACCCGGCACACCCACCGGAACCGGACGCAGACGCCCATCGAGCACGAACACCTTCGTGCCCTCGACCGGCCCACCGATCGGCACGACCACCGCATCCGCCGCAGTCGCCTCCCGACGAGTGACCTGCATCGCCGCCTCGGTCGGACCGTAGAGGTTGTGCACCGCAGCACCGGTGACCCGCGCGAACTCCGCCGCCACCGCAGCCGACAACGCCTCGCCACCGGCGAACACCCGCCGCAACGCCGGCGTCCCCGCCTCCGGCAACGCCGCCAACACCATCGGCAACATCGACGGCACGAACTGCACCGTCGTCACCGACTGCTCCACCAGCACCGCCGCCAGATACTGCGGATCCCGATGACCATCCGCCGACGCCAGCACCAACCGGGCACCGGCCTGCAGCGGCCAGAAGAACTCCCACACCGACGCATCGAACGTCGCCGGCGTCTTCTGCAACACCGAATCCCGCTCGTCGAGCCCGTACTCCGCCTGCATCGACACCAACTGGTTCACCGCCGCCGCATGCGAGACCGCGACACCCTTCGGCCGACCCGTCGAACCCGACGTGAACAACACATACGCCGTGTTCTGCGGACCCAACACACCGATCCGATCCGCAGCCGTCACCGGCCCACCATCGGACAGGTCGACGTCGGCGACCACGACCGCCGGCCGCCCGAACGAGATCTCACCCAGGTCGGCATCGACCAACACCAGCATCGGATCGGCCGTCTCGACCACATACCCGACCCGCTCGGCCGGCTGATCCGGATCCACCGGCACATACGCACCACCGGCACGAATGACCGCATACATCGCGACCACCTGCTCGACCGACCGCCGCATCGCCAACACCACCCGCGACTCGACCCCGACACCGAGGCCGATCAGATGCCGCGCAACAGCATCGACCCGAGCATCGAACTCCCGGTACGTCAGCGACTCCGAACCACCGACCAACGCAACCGCATCCGGCGTCCGCACAACCTGATCAGCGAACAACGAATCCAACGTCCCCACAGGCACAGGCGCATCGGTCGCGTTCCACTCCCGCAACACCAGCTCCCGCTCACCCACACCGAGCAGATCGATATCCCCGACCG
>NZ_JBHZAH010000217.1:0-1715 GCF_042754225.1 Rhodococcus sp. NPDC059234 | reverse complement strand
GGAGGCGGCCGCGGCCGCCGAGCGTGAGCACGCGGCGAAGGTGGCCGCGGCGAAGACGCCGGCCAGGCCGGCCGCGGA
Organism: Rhodococcus sp. NPDC059234; assembly: GCF_042754225.1. Lineage (NCBI taxonomy): Bacteria > Bacillati > Actinomycetota > Actinomycetes > Mycobacteriales > Nocardiaceae > Rhodococcus > Rhodococcus sp. NPDC059234. The sequence goes on along the minus strand of NZ_JBHZAH010000217.1, from coordinate 1,637 downwards.
GCCCGTCGCCGCACCGGCGGCTGTCGAAACGGCCGTCGCTGCAACGCCGCCGGCGCCCGTCTCGGCGGCACAGGACATCGCCGCCGGCTACGCGTTCGACGGCGGGGCGCTCGAGCTCGGCACGATCATCGTCGACGGCGTCGTCGATCCCACCGCGCGCGTACGCATTCCGCTCGCGACCCTCAACCGCCACGGACTCGTTGCGGGAGCGACCGGCACCGGCAAGACCAAGACGTTGCAGGGGATCTGCGAACAGCTCTCCGCCGCAGGGGTTCCCGTGGTGATGGCCGACGTCAAGGGCGACGTGTCGGGACTGTCCGCGCCCGGCCAGGCGGGGGAGAAGATCGCCGCCCGCGCCGTCGAGACCGGCGTCGCCGACTGGACGCCGACGGCGTTCCCGGTCGAGTTCCTCTCGCTCGGCACCGGCGGCATCGGTATCCCGGTGCGCGCGACCATCACCAGTTTCGGGCCGATCCTGCTGAGCAAGGTGCTGGGGCTCAACGACACCCAGGAGTCCACCCTCGGGCTGATCTTCCACTGGGCCGACACCCAGGGCCTGGCGTTGCTGGACCTCAAGGACCTTCGCTCGGTGATCGCGCACCTGACCTCGGACGAGGGCAAGGCGGACCTGAAGGGCATCGGCGGGGTGTCGTCGGCGACCGCCGGGGTGATCCTGCGGGCGCTGGTGAACCTCGAGGCGGACGGCGGCGACACCTTCTTCGGTGAGCCGGAACTCGACACGGCGGACCTGCTGCGGGTCGGATCCGACGGCAAGGGCGTCGTCACGCTGTTCGAGCTCGGGGCCCAGGCCGCCCGGCCGGTGATGTTCTCCACGTTCCTGATGTGGGTGCTCGCCGACCTGTTCCAGACGCTGCCCGAGGTCGGCGACGTCGACAAGCCCAAGCTGGTGTTCATCTTCGACGAGGCGCACCTGCTGTTCGCGGACGCGTCGAAGGCGTTCCTGCAGCAGGTCGAGCAGACGGTCAAGCTGATCCGGTCCAAGGGCGTCGGCGTGTTCTTCTGCACGCAGCTGCCGACGGACGTGCCGAACAACGTGCTCTCGCAGCTCGGCGCGCGCATCCAGCACGCCCTGCGCGCGTTCACCCCGGACGACCAGAAGGCGCTGACCAAGACGGTCCGGACCTACCCGAAGACCGAGCACTACGACCTCGAGAAGGCGCTCACCTCGCTGGGCACCGGCGAGGCCGTGGTGACGGTGCTCTCGGAGAAGGGCGCCCCGACGCCGGTGGCGTGGGCGAAGATTCCGCCGCCGCGCTCGCTGATGGACACCATCGGGGAACCTGCGATCCGGGCGGCGGCCGCGGCGAGCGCGCTGCACGCGAAGTACGGCGAGACGATCGACCGGGAGTCGGCCTACGAGCGGCTGACCGCGAAGGTCTCCGGTGCGCCGAGCGACGGACTGGACCTGCCGCCGGCGTTGCCGGATCTGCCCGACCTGCCGCCGCCCGCACCCGACGAGCCGAGCGCGGTGGAGAAGATCATGGACAACCCCGCGGTCAAGAGCTTCCTGCGGTCCGCGGCGACCGTCGCCGGCCGCGAGATCTCCCGTTCGATCTTCGGGACCGGCCGCCGCAGGCGCTGACGCGCAGTGGTGTGGTTACGGAGTGTCCGCACCC
>NZ_JBHZAH010000216.1:0-2082 GCF_042754225.1 Rhodococcus sp. NPDC059234 | reverse complement strand
GGTCAGGGGCGGGGCCAGGGTCGTCCGGCGAGACGCTCGATGTCGTTGTTGAAGCGAGCCAGCATCGCGACGAAGGCCTCGACGTCCGCCGACGTCCAGTCCGCCATCACCGCCTCGAGCCCGCTGACATTGCCCGCCCGCTCGGCGCGCAGCCGGCGTCTCCCGTCGGCGGTGATCCGGAACTTCCTCGCCATGCCGCCGTCGGGGTCCGGGATACGTTCGACGAGAGCGGCATTCAATATCGCGGTGGTCTGCCGGCTGATGGTGGAGGTGTCCAGGCCGAACGCGTCACTGAGTTCGCCGACGGACAGCGGCCCGTCGATGTCGATCCGGCTGAGCAGCGCGTAGGCACTGCTGTCGAGGTGACCCTCGCCGCGCCGCGGGCGGGTGAGATGTCTGCCGAGCAGCATCGTCTCGAACTCCACCCGGTCCGTGGGCTTGTCCATTCCCGTCCCTCCGTCGATCGCGCTTGCCGGACAAAGTATCGCCTGTGCGGCACCGAACGATTTGCATCATGCAATAGATGTGTATCGTGCACCTCATGTGTATCGCGCATATCCGGCGCGGCCCGTGAACTCGAGGAGATCGCCCGTGTCAGGTCCGAGTCCCACCGTCAACCCGAACGGCCTGGTCGCCGTACTGGCGTTCACCGGCATCGTCGCCGCGCTGATGCAGACGCTGGTCGTCCCGCTGATCGCGGACCTCCCGCTGATCCTCGGCACCACCGCCTCGAACGCCTCCTGGATCATCACCGCGACACTGGTCGCGGGCGCGGTGTGCGTCCCGATCACCGGCCGGCTCGGCGACCTCTACGGCAAGCGTCGGATGCTGCTCGTCTGCACGGTGCCGCTGATCGCGGGTTCGGTGATGTGTGCCCTCGCGACGTCCGTGCTGCCGATGATCGCCGGCCGCGCCCTGCAGGGCATGGGCATGGGCCTGATCCCGATCGGCATCAGCGCCCTGCGTGACCTGGTGCCCAGGGAGAGGCTGAACTCGTCGATCGCACTGATGAGTGCGTCGATGGGCATCGGAGGCGCGCTCGGCCTGCCGATCGCCGCGGCCGTCACCCAGAACACCAGCTGGCGGGTGCTCTTCTGGGGCGCCGCCGTCCTCAGCGTCGTGATCGCGGGACTGATCTGGAAGGTCGTGCCCGCCACCCCGGTCGACCCCGACGCCGGCAGGTTCGATCCGGTCGGCGCAGTGGGACTCGGCATCGGCCTGGTGTGCCTGCTCCTCGGCGTGTCCAAGGGCGCGGTCTGGGGCTGGACCAGCGGAACCATCGTCGGCCTCTTCGTCGCCGCGATCGTCGTCCTGCTCGCCTGGGGTTGGTGGGAGCTGCACACCGGCGATCCGCTGGTCGACCTCCGGACCACCGCGCGGCCGCAGGTGTTGCTGACCAACGTCGCCGGCGTGGTCGTCGGCTTCGCGATGTACGCGCAGTCGCTGATCCTGCCGCAGCTGTTGCAGCTGCCCGAGTCCACCGGATTCGGCCTGGGACAGTCGATGCTGGCGATGGGCCTGTGGATGGCACCGGGCGGCCTGGTGATGATGGCCCTCTCCCCGGTCGGCGCCAAGCTCTCCTCGGCGCGTGGGCCCAAGGTGACTCTGTTCGTCGGCGCCCTGATCATCGCGATCGGCTACGCCTCGTCGATGCTGCTGATGGGCTCGGCCTGGGGCCTGATGATCGTCGCCGCCATCTGCGGTGCCGGCACCGGCTTTGCCTACGGTGCGATGCCGGCCCTGATCATGAGCGCGGTCCCGCACTCGGAGACGGCGTCTGCCAACGCCTTCAACACGCTCAGCCGGTCCATCGGCACGTCGATCGCGGCCGCCGTCGTCGGCCTCGTTCTCGCCCAGATGAGCGTCCGGTACGGCGACTACACGCTGCCCACCGAGAACGGTTTCCGGACCGGGTTGCTGATGGGCTGTGCGGTCGCGCTCGTCGCCGCCGCCGTCGCGCTGGCAATCCCCAACCGCCGCACCGCTCCCCCGGCACCACGGCCCGCAGCCGACGAGCCCGAGGCCCTGGCCCAGGTCTGACGGGTCACCCGCCCCGCGCCGAACCGTGCGTGATCGGTACCC
>NZ_JBHZAH010000215.1:0-2145 GCF_042754225.1 Rhodococcus sp. NPDC059234 | reverse complement strand
GGGTCGAGGCGGCGGCAGTTGATCACGTACAGGCGCCGATTGCTTCTGGCATCGTCGCTGCGACGTGCCTACCGCGGCTACGCGGCGTTACCGAACGACGATCACTTGGACGAGGACGAAGACTGCCACCGCGAAGATCAGGTAGGCGAACCATTTCTGCAGTCGGGCGGTGTCGACCTTCTTCCCGTAGCGGCCCGCAATGAGCGATCCGCCAATGGCAGTTGCCGTGAACACCGCAACTAGTCCCCAGTCGAGGCTGAGGTTGCCGAGATACGCGAGGAGCCCGGATCCGGAATTGGCAGTGACGATCACGAGGGAGGTGCCGACAGCGACGGACATCTCGATGCCGAGTAGCAGGACGAGGGCGGGAATGATGAGAAACCCTCCCCCGACCCCGAACAGTCCGGTCAGGAATCCGACACCGAGGCCGGCCGGAACGGCGCGGGAGGTACATCGGCGCCAGTCGACTGTGGAGCCCTCTGCCCGGCAGGCCGTTCCACTGCCCTCGGTGCTCGAGAGCATTCGGATTCCTGATGCGATCATCACCACGGCGAATCCGGCAAGGGTCACCGCTTGGGGAAGAAGTCGATTCGCCGCGCCGCCGGCGAACGCTGCCAGCAAACCGGTGACGGCGAATACGCCCGCGACGCGCCATTGAACTTGACGGACACGGATTTTGGGGATGGCGCCGAACAGCGCGGCAATGCCGACCACCAGCAGTGACATCGGCACTGCCTGCTCGAGCGGGATCCCCAGTCCGTAGACGAGCCCTGGAACGGCGAGGATCGACCCGCCGCCGCCGAGGAGGCCGAGCAGGATTCCGATGACGGCACCCAACACCAGGGCCACAAGAATCGTCATCGATGCCTCCTGTGGTCTCGAGTTGCTATCACGTCATCGGTTGCGCTGCCCTGATCTCGGATGTCTCAGTGTTGGGCGGCGAGGGTGTCGATCGCGGCCTGCAGGCGCCTTCCGGCGTCCTCGGCGACAGCTTCGAGTTCGGGTTCGCCGGTGACCTGCACCATCAGCTGCGGGTTCATCGCTTCCACGACGACCGTGCCTTCGGTGGTCGGGTCCTCGCGCACGATCACGTTGCAGGGCAGGAGCAGTCCGATCTGACGGTTCACCTCCAATGCCCGATGAGCGAGCGGTGGATTGCAGGCACCGAGAACGAGGTAGCGCTCCATGTCCTCGCCGAGCTTGGCCTTCAGAGTGGCCTGCATGTCGATCTCGGTGAGCACGCCGAATCCCTGCTCTTTCAAGGCGGCTCGGGTTTCTTCGACTGCGTCGGTGAACGAGGTTCTCAGTGTCGTCGACAGTGCCAGTTCCATCGGTTGGTCTCCGTTGTCGTCGAGGGAAAGCTTCAGGACGGTTATGTGGTTGTCAGCGGTATGCGACAGCTGGCCCGCTCCAGGCCGACCTTCTCCATGATCAGGCTGGCGGGGCACCATCCGACCGCGGAGTAGAAGACCAGGTTTGCGCCCACGAATCCGGTGAGGAGCAGCCACCACGGCGAGAGCGCAAGCGCGAGCGCTACGCTGGCCAGGACCATTGCGCCGCCCATCAGAGGCACCACTCGCTCGATCGTCCATCCTTGTTGGCGGGGAGGGGTTTTCACTTGCTTCTCCTTGTCGGTCTCAGGCGAGGGCGAGGAAGAGCTTTTCCAGCTCGGCTTCGGTCATGGGCGCCTTGCCGCCCTCGGACGTCTCGGTCAGGCATTCACGCAGGCCGCTGGCGACGATCTTGAAGCCGGCCTTGTCCAAAGCGCGCGAGACGGCGGCGAGTTGGGTGACCACGTCCTTGCACTCGCGCCCGTTCTCGATCATCGCGATCACCCCGGCAAGTTGGCCGTGGGCGCGGCGCAACCTGTTGAGGACGAGTTCGACGCTTTCTTCGCTTCCAACCATGATCGTTCCTTTCTGTGAGCCTGACCTGACATCAGAATACCCCATGGGGTATGTGCGGTGGGTGTGTGTTTGCCCACCGCACATACCCGTGGGCGTCAGCCGTGCGAGAAGCTGATCTTCGGCAGCACCCGGCGCAGCCAGGTCGGCGACCACCAGGCGGCGTGCCCGGTCAGGCGCAGCAGCACCGGCAGCAGCACCAGCCGGATCAGGACCGCGTCGAGCAGCACCGCGACGCCGA
>NZ_JBHZAH010000214.1:0-2156 GCF_042754225.1 Rhodococcus sp. NPDC059234 | reverse complement strand
GTGTTGCGCCCGTGATGCAGGGGCGGAGAGCAGTTCCGCGACCAGTGATTCGATCCGAGCGCGAATCTCGTCCCGGATTGCCCGGACGGCCTCGAGTCCCTTGCCCGCAGGATCGTCGAGGGGCCAGTCGCGGTAGCTGACGCCGGGAAACACCGGGCAGGCGTCCCCACAGCCCATCGTGATCACCACGGTCGACGATTCGACGGCATCGGAAGTGAGGATCCTCGGCGACTGCGCCGAGATGTCGATGCCGACCTCGGTCATCGCCTCGACTGCGGCCGGGTTGATCGACTGCGCGGGGGCGCTGCCCGCGGAGCGGACCTCGATCGCGTCGCCGGCCAGGTGGGTGAGGAAGCCCGCGGCCATCTGGGAGCGGCCGGCGTTGTGCACGCACACGAACAGCACGCTGGGTTTGTCAGACATGGAGTGGGCCTTTCGATGGGGCGAAGCGATTCCTCAGGGCGAGCGAGACGTACACGAGGCCGACCAGGACGGGTACCTCGATGAGCGGGCCGACCACCCCGGCCAGCGCCTGGCCGGAGGCGGCGCCGTAGGTGGCGATCGCCACGGCGATGGCGAGCTCGAAGTTGTTGCCGGCCGCGGTGAACGCGAGGGTCGTGGTGCGTTGGTAGCCGAGTCCCAGTGCGGCGCCGAGGAGGTAGCCGCCGCCCCACATGATCGCGAAGTACGCCAGCAGCGGGATCGCGATCCGCACCACGTCCACCGGATCGGACGTTATCCGATCACCCTGCAGGGCAAAGAGAATCACGATGGTGAACAGCAGCCCGTAGAGAGCCCACGGTCCGATCCTCGGCAGGACCGTGGTCTCGTACCACCGCCGGCCCCTGACCCTCTCCCCGAAGCGGCGCGAGAGGTACCCCGCAAGCAGCGGGATGCCCAGGAATATCAGCACCGACTTGGCGATCTGCCACGGCGAGGTGTCGATGCTGGTCTGTTCGAGGCCCAGCCAGCCGGGCAGCACCGAGAGGTAGAACCAGCCGAGGACGGCGAACATCACCACCTGGAACACGGAGTTGATCGCGACGAGGACGGCGGCGGCCTCGCGGTCCCCGCAGGCCAGGTCGTTCCAGATGATCACCATGGCGATGCAGCGGGCCAGGCCGACGATGATCAGCCCGGTGCGGTACTCGGGCAGGTCGGGCAGGAAGATCCACGCGAGGGCGAACATCAGGGCGGGTCCGAGCACCCAGTTCAGCAGCAGCGAGCTGACCAGGAGCTTGCGGTCGCCGGTGACGGTGTCGAGGCGGTCGTAGCGGACCTTTGCCAGCACGGGGTACATCATGATCAGCAGTCCGAGTGCGATCGGCAGCGAGATGCCGTCGATCTGCACCTTCTCGATGGCGGTGTCCAATCTGGGGATCCACCGCCCGGCCATCAGTCCGCCCACCATCGCGGCGCAGATCCACACAGGCAGGTAGCGGTCGAGGGTGGAGAGTTTGCCGACGACCGCGGGACGTTCGGTTGTCGTCGTCACGCGGGCACCTCCGCGCACGCCCGCGACGGCACCGCGGGTCCGGTTTCCGTCAGCAGAACGGTCGAGAGTTGTTGCAGCGCTGTCGGTATCACCCAGTAGTAGACCCAGGTCCCGCGGCGTTCGCAGTCCAGTAAGCCTGCCTCGCGCAGCACCTTGAGGTGATGGGAAATAGTCGGCTGCGACAGGTCGAAGGATGCGGAGATGTCGCAGACGCAGGCCTCGCCGCCCGCGTGGCTGGCGACGAGGCTCAGCAGGCGCAGTCGCACCGGGTCGCCGAGTGCCTTGAACATCGGGGCCAGGCCGCCCGCCCAGTCCTGCGTCAACGGTTCGCGGACGAGAGGCGAGCAGCACGCACCTTCGTCCGAGGAGGTCTGATTCGACATCCATCAATATTGACATCCGTCGAATCAGCCGGCCCGACCGGCACCGCAGCCGCACCTGACAGGGGTGCGGATCGCCACCTCTGGGGGTGGGGTTGTTGCCCCCTTGGGTGCCTATCGGTGCTGGTCGCGGGGTTGCAAGCTTGTGTGACCGAGCAAGACCAACCCCCACCGAACGAGGAGACGGACAATGTCGAACACCATCAAGCGCGCTTTTGCTACTGCAGCCATCGCCGCCTTTGCCCTGGCCGCGGGAGCAGGCATCGCCTCCGCTGACGCGA
>NZ_JBHZAH010000213.1:0-2224 GCF_042754225.1 Rhodococcus sp. NPDC059234 | reverse complement strand
CAGCAATGGGTGCGGGGGCCGTTTCGCGTCTACTGTGGGGTCAAACCGGACATCGGTTTCTCGAGCACGGAGGTCGTCATGGCAGGCAAGGGAATCGACAAGGTCAAGACGCAGGCCGCCCTGGAGACGGTGCGCGAGAGCCCGGCCATCACGGCCATCGTCGTGGCACCGGTGGTGATCCTGTTCGGCGTCATGTGGTGGGCGATGGGCTTCGGCGCGGCACTGCTGAGCGCCATCGTGCTGGCTCTGGTGATCGTCGGCGCGCGCAAGTTGCTCAGCTAGATCCGGACGGTCGGCCGCCGCCGCGACCTCGGTCGGACCGAGGTCGGGAAGGGGAGTGGCGAGCCCGGATCGACAGTGATCGGCGTCACAAATGCGGCGTTCCCGTGATTCGCGCCGCGGTGGACGGATTCTCTTGACGTGCTGTGACTTTCCTCGCACCTGCCAGGTATCGTTGCCGAGAACAGGTTCTAGTTTGGAGGAGATCGACAGTGGCGTTCGTGATCACTCAGCCTTGCTGCAACGATGCTAGTTGCACCGAGGTCTGCCCGGTGGACTGCATCCATCCGACGCCGGACGAGCGGGCGTTCAAGTCGACCGAGATGCTCTACATCGACCCGGAGACCTGCATCGACTGCGGCCTCTGCGTCGATGCGTGCCCGGTGGACGCCATCTTCCGCGACGACGACCTGCCCGAGCCGATGGCGCGCTACTCGAAGATCAACGCCGACTACTTCGAGGGCAGCGACCTCGAGGACTACGACCCCGCGCCGTCCCTGAAGTTCCCGAAGACCGACCAGGATCCGTTCCGTGTCGCGATCGTCGGATCCGGACCGTCCGGTTTCTACGCGGCCAGGGAACTGATGGCGTTCAAGCGGTCCGGCATCGAGGTCGACATGTTCGACCGTCTGCCGACCCCGTGGGGCCTGGTGCGCGCGGGCGTCGCCCCCGACCACCCGGAGACCAAGGCCGTCACCGAGCTGTTCGCGGAGGTCGCCCGGCGCCCCGGGTTCCGGCTCCATCTCAACGTGGAGGTCGGCAAGCACATCACCCACGACGATCTGCTCGCCCACCACCACGCGGTCATCTACGCGGTCGGCGCGCCGAGCGACCGGCACCTCGGCATCCCCGGCGAGGAACTGCCCGGCAGCCTGGCCGCCACCGAGTTCGTGGCCTGGTACAACGGCCATCCCGACTACGCGGGGCACGCCTTCGACCTGACCGGCTCGCGGGCGGTGATCGTCGGCAACGGCAACGTGGCGCTCGACGTCGCGCGACTGCTCGTCGTCGGAGCGGACGTCCTGGCGAAGACGGACATGGCCGAGCATGCCGTCGAGGCGTTGCGGTCGAGCGCGATCGAGGAGGTCGTCCTGCTCGGTCGCCGCGGTCCGGCACAGGCCGCGTTCACCAACCCCGAACTGCTCGCGCTCGGTCACCTGCCCGACGTCGACGTCGTCGTCGACCCCGCCGAGCTCGAGCTCGACGAGGTCAGCGCCGCGGAGGTCGCGGCCAGCCCCGCCAAGCGACTCAAGCTCGACATCCTGCGCGAGTACGCGGCGCGTCCGCTGGCGGGCCACCGCAAGCGCATCGTGTTGCGATTCCTGGTCTCCCCGGTGGAGGTGCAGGGGACCGACCACGTCACCGGCCTGCTGGTCGCGCGCAACGAGATGGTCGCGGGTGAGGACGGCACGCTGCGTGCCCGCAGCACCGAGCAGACCGAACTGCTCGAGACCGGTCTGGTACTGCGCTCGGTCGGCTACCGGGGCGTGCCGGTGGCGGATCTGCCCTTCGACGAGCAGCGCGGCACGATCTCCAACGTCGGCGGTCGGGTCACCGAGGTTGGCACCGACGTCCCGGTCCCGGGCACCTACACCGCGGGCTGGATCAAGCGCGGGCCGTCCGGTGTGATCGGCACCAACCGCCAGTGCGCGCACGACACCATCGCGCTCATTCTCGAGGACCTCGCCGCGGACCGGTTGAACCCGCCGAAGGGTGACGGCGAGGCGCTCACCTCGCTGCTCGCCGAGCGTGCGCCCGAGGAACTGGACTGGGCCGGCTGGAAGCTGATCGACGCGCGAGAGCGCGAGCTCGGCAAGGCCGCCGGCCGGCCCCGGGTCAAGATGCTCGACATCGACGAGATGGTCGCGCTGGGACGCACGAAGAGCTGACCGCGCGGGTCTCGGGCGTCAGCGCTGGTTGACGCCCGAGACCCTGTCTCTTATAC
>NZ_JBHZAH010000212.1:0-2429 GCF_042754225.1 Rhodococcus sp. NPDC059234 | reverse complement strand
CATCGTGACCGATGGTGCCCCCGAGGGACGTGCTGTGACCTACAGCCCGAGCTCGGCCTCGAAGGCCGCTTCCTCGAGCCGCTGCTTGATCGTGGTGAGGAACCGACCTGCGTCGGCGCCGTCGATCAGGCGGTGGTCGTAGGTGAGCGGCAGGTAGCACATCGAGCGGACGCCGATGGACTCGTTGCCGTTCTCGTCGGTGATCACCATGGGGCGCTTGACGATTGCGCCGGTACCGAGCATGGCGGCCTGCGGCGGCACCAGGATCGGGGTGTCGAACAGCGCGCCCTGGCTGCCGATGTTGGTGATGGTGAACGTGCCGCCGGACAGCTCGTCGGGCTTGAGGCCGCCGGAGCGGGCGCGCTTGGCGATGTCCGCGATCGCGCGGGCAAGGCCGGCCAGCGACAGGTTGCCCGCGTTGTGGATCACGGGGGAGAGCAGACCCTGCTCGGTGTCCACGGCGATGCCCAGGTGCTCGGCCGCGTGGTAGGTGATCTCCTTGGCGTCCTCGTTGTAGCTCGCGTTGACGTTCGGGTGGGCCCCGAGCGCCTCGACGACGGCCTTCGCGAAGAACGGCAGGAAGGTCAGGTTCACGCCCTCGCGCTCGGCGAACCCGGCCTTGGCCTGGGTGCGCAGGGCTGCGATCTTGGTGACGTCGACCTCGAAGGTCTGGGTCAGCTGCGCGGTGGTCTGCAGCGACTCCCGGGTCTTGACCGCCGTGATCTGGCGGATCCGGTTGACCTTCTGGGTGGTGCCGCGCAGGTTCGCGAGCTCCGGCCGTACGCCGGCGGCGGGGGCCGTCGGGGCAGCCGTGGCTGCGGCCGCGGGAGCGGCAGCCGGCGCCTTCTTGGCCTCGGCGGCGGCGAGCACGTCCTGCTTGCGGATGCGGCCGCCGACACCGGTGCCGGTGACGGTCGCCAGGTCGACGTTGTTCTCGCCGGCCAGCTTGCGGACGAGCGGGGTCACGTACGCGCCGGTGTCGCCGCCGGCCGACGGAGCCGGAGCGGCCGCAGCGGGAGCCGGAGCTGCCGGGGCGGGTGCCGGTGCGGCGGGGGCCGGAGCCGGTGCGGGCGGCGGGGTCGCGGCCACGGGCGCGGGCGGAGCCGGAGCGGGCGCAGGAGCTGCGGGCGCCGGTGCCGCGGCGGCCGGGGTGCCCGAACCGATCACGGCCAGCTGTCCGCCGACGTCGACCGTGTCGTCTTCCTGTGCGCTGATCTCGAGCAGGATGCCGGCGACGGGGGACGGGATCTCGGTGTCGACCTTGTCGGTGGAGACCTCGAGCAGCGGCTCGTCTACCGCGACCTCGTCGCCGACGGCCTTGAGCCAGCGGGTGACGGTGCCCTCGGTGACGGACTCGCCGAGCTCGGGCATCGTGACCGAGGTCCCGGAGGCGGGCCCGGCGGCCGGTGCCGGTGCGGCTGCGGCCGGCGCGGGCGCCGGGGCAGCGGCGGCGGGTGCGGGCGCCGGGGCAGCGGCGGCGGGTGCCGGGGCAGCGGGTGCGGGCTCTGCGGCGGGCGCCGGGGCCGCGGGTGCGGGGGCCTCGTCAGCGGAACCGATGATGCCGAGCTCTCCGCCGATCTCGACGGTGTCGTCCTCCTGGGCCACGATCTTGGTCAGGACACCGGCGGCGGGGGACGGGATCTCCGTGTCGACCTTGTCGGTGGAGACTTCGAGCAACGGCTCGTCTACCGCGACCGTGTCGCCCTCCTGCTTGAGCCACCTGGTGACGGTTCCCTCGGTGACGCTCTCACCGAGAGCCGGCATCTGGACGGAGAAGGCCATGCTTTTGACTCCTCGACAGTTGTGTTCGGGTTGTTGAGTTTGTCGACTTGTGGTCGAAATTCATTGTGCAGTAGTGCAGGTGTCACGGGGCGCGATGCGGTCTGGAAACACCCGACCGGGTCGGCTCGCGGCGATGCCCGCTCATCTTTCCATTGTTCGCTTCGGGGGGTCCGATGAGGGGCTGGTCACAGGATCCTCATTCCGCTCACAGCAACGGCTGGCAAACTCGAAACTGAGATCCGAAACGGACATCGACCCCGGTGAGGAGGCGAGACGTGGGACTGCTCGACATGTTCACGAAGGCGAGCCGCGGTGAACGGCACCGCGGCCGGTTCGACGCGGACGCCCAGTACCTGGCGAACTGGGTGCACTCACACGTCGGTGTCGAGGCGTACGTCGAGCCGCAGACCACCGTCACGCCCATGACGGTCGTCCTGATCGCGAACGACGGCGAATGGACCCGTCGCGCGGTCGGCGGCGAGCGCGGCGCCAGAAGACTCGGCGAGGACCTGGGCATTCCGGTCTACGACGTGCGCAAGACCGGCTATCCGCAGCGGATGCGGGACCACGACGCGCGGCAGAAGATCCTGCGCAAGCGCGCCCGCGAGGCCTGAGGCTCCGCCCCCGTGCGCGATCGGTACCCCGAT
>NZ_JBHZAH010000211.1:0-3113 GCF_042754225.1 Rhodococcus sp. NPDC059234 | reverse complement strand
ATGAAGCTCCTCGGCGACGACTGCTGGTGGGCGCCCGCCTGGATGAAACGCATCCAGGAACGCCTCGGCCGCGGCGAACCCATCCTCGACGACGACCGGATGCAGGCGGACATCCCCGATCTCGCCAGGACGCCGCAGTTTCACGCGGGCGATCCGATGACCGAGCCGTTCCGGCGCGTGAGTGCGCAGCCAAGCCGGGTCCGGACCGAACCGCGCTCGCGGCGGAACAGGTCCTCGGAGGGCGGATCGCCGATCAGCGTCGCCGAGTTGCTCGCCCGAAACAATCACAGCTGGGCCCCGGAGCGTAGGGGGTAGCGCGTGGGCCGGTCACGGCCGCGCGTGCCGGAGCGTCCCCCACGCGAGGGCAAGGAACCCGGCTGCCAGGGCGAGCGGCAACACCGCCGTCGGCACCACGCGGGCGACGTCGGTGAACCACGAGCCGATCGCCGGCCACCACCGAGCCCAGGTGACCACGATCCCGGACAGTCCGAGCGCGCCGACGATTCCGGTGAAGGCGGCGAGCAGCCCGGTGGCTCGCCAACGCTGGTAGATCGCGCCCACCAGGATCGCGAGCGCACTGGTCGACAGCAGAGTCGCGAACAGAATGAGCAGTTGCAGTGCTCCGCTGTCGGTGAGGTAGCGCGCGAGGCCGAACATGCGCATGTGCACACCCCAGCCGTCGGTGGCGGCCTCCACGAGGGACAGCAGGTAGAGAGCGACCGCGAACACCCCCGACTGGGCCAGTGCCATCAGCGCGGTGGCGGCGAAGAACTCACGCCGGGTGACGCTCAGTCCGAGTGCGAAGGGAAACGTCTGGGTCATCGACTGGAGGTAGAACGCGAGCACGAAGCCGTAGACGGCGAGCATGCTGCCGGTGAACCCTTCGTCCTGTTCGTTCCCCACGATCGCGTAGATGGTGAAGCTGATCAGGAACGCCGTCAGCAGGATGCCGACGGGCCAGGCGATGAGCAGCGGCCAGGCCACTGTGTGCAGGCGCAGGACGGATCCGATCCTGGACCGGGTGGGCGCCTTCGGGAGCGCGGGGGCCGGCGTCACGGTGACGATCATGCGGTGGTCTCCTTGCGCTGGGTGGTGGTCCGAATGACGAGTTCCTGCAGCGATGCCGGCTCGATCTCGACGCCGGCCTCGCGCAGCCGGTCCCGCTCGGCGGCACCGACCGAAATCCGCACGGTGGTGCGGGCGAGCGCACCGAGCGATTCGCGGTGCAGCACCGTGCCGGACGCGGCGAAGGCCTCGACCGCCTCGACGGGACCGGAGGCCACCACGGCGCGCGTGCGCAGGGTGTCGGCGTCCTCGTCGAGGACGATCCGCCCGCGGTCGACGACGAGCACGTGCTCGAGCAGGTTTGCCACCTCGTCGATCAGGTGGGTGGACAGCACCACCGTTCGGGGGTGCTCGGCGTAGTCGGCGAGCAGCCTGTCGTAGAACAGTTGGCGGGCAACGGCATCGAGGCCCAGATACGGTTCGTCGAAGAGCGTCAGCGGTGCCCGCGAGGCGAGGCCGATGATCACTCCCATGGCCGAGCGCATGCCGCGCGAGAGCTTCTTGACCTTGCGGGACAAGGGAAGTTGGAAGTCGTCGAGCAGGGTCCCGGCGAACTCGCGGTCCCAGTTCGGCAGCAGGTGGCCCGCGGCGGTGAGCACATGCTTGACTCGGAGGTCGTCGGGATAGGTCTGGCTCTCCTTGACGAAGCACACGTTCGCCAGCACGGCCGAGTTCTCGAACGGGGTCGCGCCGAACACCGAGACCTCGCCGCTGGTGTGCAGGTCCTGCCCGGTCAGGATCTGCATGATGGTCGTCTTACCCGCACCGTTGCGGCCGAGGAGGCCGTAGATGGTGTTGCGCCGGATCTCGAACGAGACGTCCGCGAGCGCGTCGACGTCTGCGTACGTCCTGGTCACTCCGCGCATCGATGCGACGGCGTCGGATCCGACGGTGCGTGCGTCGGTGGGCTCGGCCGTGGTCAGGCTCCGGGTCATCGTGCCACCTCCGTGTGGTCGAGCATGGATGCGAGCTCGTCGCGGGATATCCCGAGGCGCGCGGCCTCCGCGACGAGCGGCTCGATGTACTGGCGCGCGAACGACTCTCGGCGCCGGAACCGGAGCGCGTCGCGCGCCCCGACAGTGACGAACATTCCGATTCCCCGCTTCTTGTAGAGGATCCCGTCGGCAACCAGCTGGTTCAGCCCCTTGGCTGCGGTCGCCGGATTGATCCGGTGAAAGGCCGCCAGTTCGTTGGTCGAGGGCACCTGGCCGTCCTCCGGCAGGGAACCGTCGACGATCGAGCTCTCGATCTGCTCGGCGATCTGTTGGAACAGCGGCCTGCCGTCGTCGATCACGGCCGTGACCGCCCGTGGAGGCTCACTGGTTCATTACTCATGTAATGAACCATAGGACCGGCTGCGCGACATGGCAACCCTTGTCGCGCAGCCGAGCTGACCGCTGCCGGGGCTCGGGGCGGTGTACCGTCCGAAGCCATGGAATCGAGGGAAGTGGCCGCAGGGGATGCCACCGTCACCGTTCGCATCGACGGACCCGAGAGCAAGCACACCGTGCTGCTGCTTCCCGGAGCGGGGGAGAACGGATCGATCTTCGATGCGGTCTGCGAGCGGTTGCACAACTCCGACCTGCGCACGGTCGTGCCGGAGTCGATCGGCGGGCTCGACGAGACGTCGACGGTGGCGCTGCTCGACGCGCTGAAGCTGCCGTGGGTGAACCTGGCGGGTAACCGAGAGGGCGCGGCGCTGGCCTGGCTGCTGGCCGCCCGCACGTTCGGCCGGTTCGCCAGCCTGGTGGTCGCGGACTGCCCGCACCCGGCGGTCGCCGACCTCGACGGCCTCGTCCGGCAGGCCGACTGCCCCGCGATCGAGATGCCGACGACCCTGCTGATCGGCAGCTCGCTGGCCCGTCCGTTCGCCGACAACAGCGGTCGTCGTGTCTACTCCGACTACCGGGTCGTCCAGCTCGACGGGGTCGACTCGATACCCGAGGCCGCGTCCGCCGAGATGGCAACGGAGATCGTGCTGCGCACCAGCAGCTGGTGATGCGCTTCGCGCAGTGGTGCGTTTACGGAGTCCAGGGACTCCGTAAACG
>NZ_JBHZAH010000210.1:0-3163 GCF_042754225.1 Rhodococcus sp. NPDC059234 | reverse complement strand
GACCGGCCGTAGTGTCGTGCAGTCTGCGCGCTATCCGTCGGAGTCGCTGGCGGACAGTCGATCCCGCAGAGCGTTCTTCTGGATCTTGCCGGTGGCGGTGGTCGGCAGTGCGGGAGGAAGCACGCCCGGTCCCCGTCACCCCACGATCTCCCATTCGCCGCCCCAGGGCCCGGTCGGCTGACGCACCTCGTGGAGCGCCCGCTGACACCGCTCGAGCAGCGGTGAACTCCGGTGGAAGCCGTCGACGGTCCGGATCAGGTCACCGCCGGTCACCATCCGGCTCAACGCGGCCCGGGCCGCCGACTCCTTGATCCCGAACGCTCCGCGCGCCGTCAGACGAGGTAGGTGCGCCTCCAGGTCCAGGGCCGAGGAGTCGGTGGTGCCGTCCACGTACGGCTACTCCCTGCTGTGCGTGTGAGGCAGCCCGACCGTCCCCGGATGTCACCTGGACGACTGGTCACGGACGTTGCTGTCGAGTTCGACCTCGCTGCCGTGGGTTCCTCGCCCCACCGTAGGGTGCCCCGCGATCACCCGGTGACACGAGCGGCGTTGCCGGCGTCGATCGGCAGCACGGTGCCGCTGATGTGGGCGCTCGCCTCGGCGGCGAAGAACAGCACGGCTCGGGTGATCTCGGACGGGTCGAGCCAGGGCACCGGCTGCGCGTGCAGGCTCTCGAACACCGGCGCCACGTCGTCCGTGGTCGGGGCCGCCAGATCGGGGCGCATCAGCGAGTACAGGGCGTCGTTGTGGATCATCGGTGTCGAGATGTTGCCCGGGGCAATCGCATTGACGGTGATGCCGGACTGCGCGAGATCCAGCGCGGCGCTCTTGGTCATGCCGATCACACCCCACTTCGAGGCGGCATAGGCGACCATGTTGGTGCTGCCTGCGCGTCCGAGCATCGAGGAAATCGTGACGATCCGGCCGTAACCGCGTTCGATCATCCCCGGCGCGACCGCACCGAGTGTGTTGAAGACACCGGTCAGGTTGGAGTTGACGGTCTCGTTCCACTGCGCGGTCGTCATCGACTGCACCGGCGCCGCGACGGACACGCCCGCGTTCGCGACGGCGATGTCCACACGACCGAACTCGGACTGGGCGCGGGCCACCAGTGCGTCCATCGCCGGACGATCCGCAGTGTCGGCCTTGACCGCAATGCATCGACGCCCGGCCGCCTCGACCAGCCTGGCGGTCTCGGCCAGATCGTCCTCCGTGGCGAGGGGGTAGAACACCTCCGGGCTGTCCTCGCAGCGGTCGCAGATCACCACGTCGGCACCGCGCTCGGCGAACGCGACCGCGTGCGATCGGCCCTGCCCCCGGGCGCCACCGGTGATCAGCGCGACCTTGCCCTCGAAATCATCCATCCCGTGCTCCTCAGATCGGTATTCGTCGCTCCACGACTACCGGGCGAGGGTGCTGCGCGGTCCCACAGTCCCGATCAGCGGTACGGCGCTCAGGCCGTCAACAGCGCCAGCCTGCTCCGCGTCCGAGCGAGGTCGTGCACCCGGTCGACCGTGACCAAGGGGTCCCGGGTCCAGTCCGCGCCGACCACGGTCAGCGGCACGTCACTGTCGTGCAGCACGTCGACCAGCATGCAGAAACGCTGCACCCCGTCCGGCGTGGCCTCCCCGATCGGCGGGAGTCCGCTCACCACCCACTGCCGGTGCTCGGCGGCCAGTCGCAGGTAGTCGTGCGTCGAGGTCGGCTGCTCGCAGAGGTCCCCGAAGTCGAACCAGACCTCATCACCGCGCACGGCCCGGGCCACGATCGGACGACTCGACGGGGTCAGGACCACCCGTTCGTCCACGCCCGGCTCCGCGGGCGCGACGCCCAGGTAACGACCCGAGGCGAAGCCGCCGGTGGTGCCCTGCCTGCCGATCCGGTAGTCGCGACCGCCGCCCAACTCGACCACCTCGAGCCGCTCCCGCAGCACCGCGATGGTCGGCAGGAAGCCGTCGTGGAACAGCGGGTTCGGCATCAGCCCCTCCGGCGGGTAGTTGGAGGTGACCACCAGGGCCGTCCCGCGATCGCCCAGTGCGCGCAGCAGTCGGGCCAGCAGCGCACCGTCACCGACGTCGTGCACGTGGAACTCGTCGAAGAACAGAACCTCGCAGCCGCCCAACAGCTGGTCCATCGCGCCGTCGATCCCGTGCGCGTGCGCGAGGGCATGCAGTTGCCGGAAGAAGTCGTGGAAGTGGACGCGACTCGTCCGGCGGCGCACCAGGGCTTCCCGGTAGACGTCGATCAGCCAGGTCTTGCCGCGGCCGACGGAACCCCACAGGTAGGCGCCGCGGCCGGGGCGCAGATCCAGCCGCGCGAGCCGCTCGGCGACCGCGCGCTGGCCGGCGTCGAGCTGGAAGCCGGCGGCCGCCGCGGCGCGTTCGAAGGTCTCGGCGGTGATCTTCCGTTCAGCGATTCGCATGACTCGACTCTACGAATGTAGAGTCGAGTCGGCAATGTGACGAAGGCATCAGAGAGAGGGCACCACGATGGCGAACGGGACGGACCGGCGCGAACTGATCTCGGACGCCGTACTCGACATAGTCGACGCGGAAGGCATCCGGGCACTGACCCACCGCGCGGTGGACCGGCACCTCGAACTTCCGGCCGGTTCCACCTCGTACTACTTCCGGACCAAGCGGGAACTGCTCGTCGCGGCTGCCGCACACCTCACCGAGATCTCCCGGCGCGACTTCCAGAGGTCCCGACTCGCCCCACCGTCCGACGCCGAGACACCGCCGATCACCCAGATCGCCGCCGACATCGGGGCGGCGCTCGACGACATGCTCACCGGACGGGCTCGCGACCTGCGCGTCCGCTGCGCGCTGATGCTGGAGATGATGCACGACAAGGAGATTCAGCAGTCATTGGCGACCAGCATCTTCTCGCGAGAACTGGCGGCCGACCTGGTACGCGGCCTGGGATCGAGCGATCCCGAAGGCGACGGTGGCAACTTCGTGGCGCTGTGCGAGGGGCTGGTGTGGGAGAGCTCGGTCGGGGCGCGGGCAGCGACCGGCCCGGCACCCGGAACCGGCGCCAGCACCGCCATACTCACCGCGGCCGTCGCGACCTACCTGAGCGGAGTGGTCGCCCGCGCCGGCGGAGCCGTGCACTGACCCCGGATACGCCGAACGGGCGGTTACCTGGCCGACTCCCTCTCGGG
>NZ_JBHZAH010000209.1:0-3583 GCF_042754225.1 Rhodococcus sp. NPDC059234 | reverse complement strand
CGGTGCGATCGCGCACCGGTGCCGCGACGCTCGCGACGCCGGGTTCGCGTTCGGCAGCACTCTGCGCCCGGCCCCGCTTGCGGACCTCCACGAGCACCCGTTCGCTGAACAGGGCGTCCGGCAGGACGAGTCGCTGCACCTGGGGATCGGCCCAGGCGAGCAGCACCTTGGCTCCGGATCCGGCGGTCATCGGCATCCGGGCGCCGACGAGCACGGTGTCGCGCAGGCCGGTCGGCGGCTCCATCGACGCGACGCAGACCCGCTGCAGCCCTTCCCGGCGATAGAGCTGAACGCTCTCTCCGGTGATCTCGCGCAGCCGCGGCAACACCAGTGCCGCGGCCTCGAGCAGGCTGTCGTTCGCGGCGGGCGCCAGCTCGGCCAGTCCGGGGCCCGGTCGCCACAGGCCGTCCGAGTCGCGCGCGAGAAGGCGGTGCACCTCGAGACCGACGGCGAGTCGATGCGCTGTAGCGCGCGGCAATCCGGTGCGGGCGCACAGTTCGCCGAGATTGCACGGTTGCTCGGCGACGGCGTACAGAACCGACATGGCCTTGTCGAGCACCCCGATCCCGCTGGAGGCGGTGGAGCCGCTATGCTGTCTCATAGGTCGATACTATCGTCTCGTATTGTGAGATGGAAATTCGGGACGGTGCGATCGACACGAACCGAGAGATGATGGAAGTCGGGCGCCGACCGGGCCCGTCTGATCCCCGGGACGGGACGAATCACAAAGAGGTGGAGAGCATGGCCAGCACAGGGCGCACCCTGGCGGAGAAGGTGTGGGACGAGCACGTCGTCGTCAAGGGAGAGGGTGAGGGATCGGCACGCAAGCCCGACCTCATCTACATCGATCTGCATCTGGTGCACGAGGTGACCAGTCCGCAGGCGTTCGACGGACTCCGGTTGGCAGGCCGTCCGCTTCGGCGTCCCGACCTCACCATCGCCACCGAGGATCACAACGTGCCGACGGTGGACATCGACAAGCCGATCGCAGACCCGGTCTCGCGCACGCAGGTCGACACCTTGCGCCATAACTGCGAGGAGTTCGGTGTCCGGTTGCACCCGATGGGGGACCTGGACCAGGGCATCGTGCACGTGGTCGGTCCGCAGCTCGGGCTGACCCAGCCCGGCATGACCGTCGTGTGTGGTGACAGCCACACCTCGACTCACGGCGCTTTCGGTGCTCTCGCAATGGGAATCGGAACCAGCGAGGTCGAACACGTGATGGCGACGCAGACGCTGTCGCTGCGCCCGTTCAAGACCATGGCGATCAACGTCGAGGGCGACCTGGCGCCCGGCGTCACGAGCAAGGACCTGATCCTCGCCGTGATCGCGAAGATCGGGACCGGTGGCGGTCAGGGCTACGTGCTCGAGTACCGCGGCGAGGCCATCAGGAACATGTCGATGGAAGCCCGAATGACGATCTGCAACATGTCGATCGAGGCCGGCGCGCGGGCGGGCATGATCGCCCCCGACGACACGACATACGAGTTCATCAAGGGCCGTCCGCACGCCCCGTCGGGCGCGGACTGGGACGCGGCGGTCGCGTCGTGGGAGCAGTTGAAGACCGACGCCGATGCAGTTTTCGACAACGAAGTGACCATCGACGCATCGACGCTGACCCCGTTCGTGACCTGGGGCACGAACCCCGGTCAGGGCGCACCGCTCGGCGCGAACGTGCCGGATCCCGCCGACATCGTCGACGAGAGCGAGCGGGCCGCGGCCGAGAAAGCGCTCGGCTACATGGGACTGGAGGCGGGCACGCCGCTGCGTGAGATCGCCGTGGACACGGTGTTCGTCGGTTCCTGCACGAACGGGCGGATCGAGGACCTTCGGGCCGTGGCGAGCGTGCTGAAGGGCCGCAAGGTGGCGCCGAGCGTACGCATGCTCGTGGTGCCCGGCTCGATGCGGGTCCGCGCGGAGGCCGAGAAGGAAGGTCTGGGTGACATTTTCGTCGCGGCAGGCGCCGAATGGCGCCAAGCGGGCTGCTCGATGTGTCTCGGCATGAACCCGGATCAGTTGGCGTCGGGGGAGCGTTCGGCTTCGACCTCCAACCGGAACTTCGAGGGTCGACAGGGCAAGGGCGGCCGGACGCACCTCGTGTCGCCGCTGGTGGCAGCCGCGACCGCCGTGCGCGGAACGCTGTCCGCGCCTGCGGACCTGGACTGAAGACTCGGAAGCGACAGGAGATAAAACGATGGAAGCCTTCACCACTCACAAGGGCATCGGCGTCCCCCTGCGGCGATCCAATGTCGACACGGACCAGATCATTCCCGCGGTCTACCTAAAGCGCGTGACACGTACCGGTTTCGAGGACGGGCTGTTCGCTGCCTGGCGTAACGATCCCGAGTTCGTTCTCAACATTGCGCCCTACGACAAGGGCTCCGTTCTGGTGGCAGGCCCGGACTTCGGCACCGGGTCGTCCCGCGAGCACGCGGTGTGGGCGCTCTCGGACTTCGGTTTTCGGGTGGTGATCGCCTCTCGCTTCGCGGACATCTTCCGCGGCAACGCCGGCAAGGCGGGCCTGCTCGCCGCTCAGGTCGAGCAGTCGGACGTCGAGTTGCTGTGGAAGTTGCTCGAGGAACAGCCCGGGCTCGAAATTGTCGTGGATCTCACGAATCGGACGATCAGCGCCGGAACTCTAGTGGTGCCCTTCACCATTGACGACTACACGCGGTGGCGTCTGCTGGAGGGCCTCGACGATATCGGATTGACGTTGCGCCAGGTAGAGGCGATTTCCGAGTTCGAAAAGTCAAGGCCGTCATGGAAACCTGTGACACTTCCGGAGCGCGTCGCCGAGGGTGACCTGTAGGCAAACGAAGCAGATCGTAGCCGGACAAGAGGAGCCACGCCGCTGAGAACGGCATGAGAATTGGCGTGGCACATAGACTCTTGCGCTTTTCCGGTTTACCGTATTTGCTAGTCGGTCCGACAATGGGCCATTGGTATGCGGAGGTACATCCAATGAACAAGGCGGAGCTCATTGATCAGCTCACCGAGAGACTGAATTCGGACCGCCGCGGTGCGACCGAAGCCGTGGAGCACATCGTCGACATCATCGTGCGCGCCGTGCACGCGGGCGAGAACGTGACGATCACCGGATTCGGTGTCTTCGAGCAGCGTCGCCGAGCGGCGCGCGTCGCGCGCAACCCGCGCACCGGCGAGACCGTCAAGGTCAAGCCGACGTCGGTGCCCGCGTTCCGTCCCGGCGCTCAGTTCAAGGCAGTCATCGCGGGCAAGCAGAAGCTGCCGGCCAGCGGACCGGCCGTCAAGCGTGGCTCGGCGGCCGCTCCGGCCAAGAAGGCTGCAGCGAAGAAGACCGTCGCCAAGAAGGCTGCGGCCAAGAAGACTGTGGCCAAGGCGGCACCCGCGAAGAAGGCGGCGCCCGCGAAGAAGGCGGTCGTGAAGAAGGCGGCGCCCGCAAAGAAGACGGTCGCGAAGAAGACCGTCGCGAAGGCCACGCCGGCGAAGAAGACGGTCGCGAAGAAGACCGTCGCGAAGGCCACCCCGGCGAAGAAGACCGTCGCGAAGAAGACCGGCCCGAAGGCCACCCCGGCGTCGAAGACCGTCGCGAAGAGGGCGGCTC
>NZ_JBHZAH010000208.1:0-3612 GCF_042754225.1 Rhodococcus sp. NPDC059234 | reverse complement strand
ACTCGACAGAGTCGCCCGGCGCAGTCGTGTGCGGGCCCGGTCAGTCGGGGGCGCCCGTGCTCGTGAGGAGCCCGTGGACGAGCTCGGCCACCCGGTCCGGGGCGTCGAGTGGCACGAAGGCCGCGCAGTCGTCGAGCACCACCAGCCGGGCGCCCGGGATGTCGGAGGCGAGCCGGCGTCCGAGTTCGGTCGCGAAGACGCGGTCGTCGGAACCCCAGATCAGCAGCGTCGGACCGCGGCGCTGCCGGAGCTGACGCGCCGCGGCAAGCGTGTGCGTGGAATCGATGCCGGCGAAGAAGGCGCGGGTGTCACGTCGAACCGCTCGATCCCGCAGCGGCCTGGTCCAGCCGGACACCACCGCGTCGGGCGGGCGGCGATGGCTGAGCAGGCGCGGAATCACCAGGGCGCGAACCCTTCTCGAGCGGGTGAGCTGCCCGGACAGGGCGAGGACTCCGGGTGCCCGGCCCAGCGCAAAGAAGGCTCGCAGCGACGGTGGCGGGAACTGTTCGTAGGCGTCGCACGAGGTCAGGACGAGGGTCTGGACGAGTTCGGGGTGGCGGGCGGCAAGGATCTGGCTCAGGGCGCCGCCCGTGTCGTTGCCCACCACGGTGACTCGTTCGAGGTTGTGCGCGGCGACGATCTCCGCGAGCAGGTCGGCCAGCGCCGGCGGGTCGAGGTCCGCGCCGGGGCGCATCGGCCGACTGTGCGAGCCCAGGGGGAGGGTCGGCAGCAGGCAGCGGTATCCCATCGCGGCGGCTCGCTCCGCGACGCCGTCCCAGAGGTGGCTGTCGACGAGCGCCCCGTGCACGAACAACAGGGGCGGGCCGGTCCGGTCGCCGATCTCGCGTAGGTGCACGGGGCCCGTGGTGGTCTCGATCCAGCGCTCGGTCTCCGCGGGGGAGTCGATGTTCGTCATCGCACGCTCCTGTATTGAAAATGGATTCAATAGCACCTTCGACGGTAGCCTCTATTGAATTCACATTCAATAGGTCGCTCGACTCGGAGCGAGACGAGGGGAGGGTGCGACCGTGCCCGAACAGCGCACCCGGTTGACGTCCGAACAGCGACGCACCGAGTTGATCGAGGCGACCCTGCGCGCGCTCGTGACGCGTGAACCCGAGCGGCTGTCGGTGCAGGAGATCTCGGCCGAGGCCGGGGTGTCGAGCGGGCTGCTGTACCACTACTTCGGCGGCAAGGACGCGCTGGTCGCCGCGGCGATGGAGTCGGCGGCGGACAAGATGATCGCCGATCTGGGTGCCGCCGCGGGGGAGGGCGCACTGCTGGGCAGGCTGATGGCGGGCCTGCGGGCCTACCTGGACCACGTGCAGTTGCACAGCGTCGGGTGGCAGGCGCTGATGCGGGCCGGGGGAAGCTCGGGACTTGCGGTGCTCGCGCGCCGGGTCGACGCGGCCTCGTTCGAGTTGATCCTCGACTCGTTGGGCATCGATACGCCGAGTGAGACCACGGTGATGACGATCGAGTCGTGGCTGGCCTTCGAGAAGGCCGCCTGCCTGCGATGGCTCGCGAGTGTGGACATCGAGCGGGCCGTGCTCGAGCAGGTGCTCGTCGGCTCCTTCCTGGCCGCCCTGCAGGCCGCGGCGGGCGCGGACCCGGCGCTGGCCGCCGGGCTGGACAGGCTGACCGGGGGCTGAGGGCGGTCTCGTAGGCTGCGAAGATGCGCAGCCTCACCGCGATCGAGCAATGGCCCGTCGACCACGCCGCCGCGACCGTGGTCGGTCCGGACGGGCGGATCGGCGCCGCGGGCGAGCCGGACCGGGTGTTCGCGTTGGCGTCGGTGACCAAGCCGTTGGTGGCCTACGCCGCACTCGTCGCGGTCGAGGAAGGCGCGATCGAACTGGACGCGCCCGCCGGGCCGCCCGGCGCCACCGTGCGGCACCTGCTCGCGCACGCGTCCGGGCTCGCGTTCGGCGAGCGCCGGGTGCAGGCCGCGCCGGGGGACAAGCGCATCTACTCGAGCGCGGGATTCGAGGTGCTCGCCGAACTCGTCGAGGCGGAGACCTCGATCGCGTTCCCCGACTACCTGCGCGACGCGGTGTTCGCGCCGCTCGGCATGGCGGCGTCGGAACTGGCGGGCCCGGCCGGGCACGGTGCCCGCTCGTCCATCGGCGACCTCGGCCGCTTCGCCGCCGAACTGCTGCGGCCCACCCTGGTCTCCGAGGAGACCGCCCGCGACGCCGCGACGGTGCAGTACCCGGGGCTGGCAGGCCTGCTGCCCGGGTACGGCACGCAGCGCCCCAACGACTGGGGACTCGGCTTCGAGATCAAGGGCGCCAAGTCGCCGCACTGGACCGGCACGGCGAACTCGCCCGCGACCTACGGCCACTTCGGGCAGTCGGGCACGTTCCTGTGGGTCGACCCGGTCCGGCGCCTCTCGTGCGTCGCGCTGGCGGACCGGGACTTCGGCGACTGGGCGAAGGAGGCCTGGCCGCCGCTGAGCGACGCCGTGCTGGCCGAGGTCGACGGAAGTTAGCCGAGAATCACCGGGAATCCCGTTCCACTGGCGCAACATGGTCCACACGGGGCACACTGGTACCGCGAAACAGGCTTGGCGTCGACATGAGGCCGTTGGGGAAGACGTCCCTCGTCGAAGCCGGAGGTGCCTTGTGCGCGCATTGAACCAGTTCGCCGATGCGACGAACGGTGTACTCCATGTGCACTCGTCGCCAGCAGCGCTGTGCCCGCACGTCGAATGGGCCCTTGTCGCGACGCTCGACACGCGCCCGAACCTCAAGTGGACGTCCCAGCCGGCCTCGCCCGGCCAACTGCGCGCCACCAGCAACTGGGTCGGCCCCGTCGGGACGGGCGCCCGCCTGGTCAACGCCCTGCGCGCCTGGCCGATGCTGCGCTTCGAGGTCACCGAGGACCCGAGCGAGGGTGTCGACGGCGAAAGATACAGCCACGTCCCGGGACTCGGTCTGTGGCGCGGTTCGACGAGCGCCAACGGCGACGTCATCCTCGGCGAGATGCGACTTCGTGCGCTCATCGAGGAGCACGGCGCCGGGGACGCGCTCGCGTCCGAACTCGACAACGCGCTCGGCTCGGCATGGGACCAGGCGCTCGAGCCGTACCGCAGCGGGGGCGAGGGCGGCGCCGAGGTGACCTGGCTGCACCGCGACGTCGGATAGCCGCCAGGGTCAGGCGCCGGGCTGCATTTCGTGCGTGGCACGGCCCTCGCGGGAATGAATCCGACCGCGCGGCGGTTGAAGGTGGACGGTCGTAGTTTTTCTGTGTCTGTGTATCCGCACGCTCGCAAAGAACTTGTGCTGCGGGCACTCTGTTTGCTTCAGGAATCTGGAGTCGCCGAGTCTCGAACCGGCCCGGGGCACCGCAAGGTGTGGTCCCCGAAACCCAATCCTGTCAGGAGCAGATATGACTCAGGGAACCGTCAAGTGGTTCAACGCGGAAAAGGGCTTCGGCTTCATCGCTCAGGCCGATGGTCCGGACGTCTTCGTGCACTTCTCCGAGATCCAGGGCTCTGGATTCAAGAGCCTCGAGGAGAACCAGCAGGTGGAGTTCGAGGTCACCCAGGGGCCCAAGGGTCCCCAGGCGACCGCCGTCCGTCCGCTCTGATCCGCTGAGCACGAACAAGGG
>NZ_JBHZAH010000207.1:0-3633 GCF_042754225.1 Rhodococcus sp. NPDC059234 | reverse complement strand
TCAACGCCATCCGGTACACGCCCGTGCACTTCTACTCCGCCGACCGCGGCTGGGGCGAGGCCGCGACCGCCACTCACAGCCGACTGATCGACGCGCCACCCCCGCGGCGACACCGGAGGTGCTCGACGAGCTGCGCACCATTAATTCGAGTCTCGCGCAGGCGGTCTCGGAGTCCGACCCCGGCCGGATCGAGGACCTCGAGTTCAGCTTCCATCGGGTCCTCAATCACCTCGCCGACGCGAACAAGCTGTCCTGGTTCCTGCTCAACGCCATCCGGTACACGCCCGTGCACTTCTACTCCGCCGACCGCGGCTGGGGCGAGGCCGCGACCGCCACTCACAGCCGACTGATCGACGCGATGGCGGCCGGCGACGCAGCGGCCGCTGGCCGCGAGACCCGGGCCCACTTCACCGACGGCGCGAAACGCCTTGTCGCGCACCTGGAGAAGGCGGGCATCTGGGACTGAGCGGCCGCTGCCGGGTACAGCGAGCCCCGCGGACCGCAGGAAGGTGTCGATTGCAGCGGTCATGGCGTGCAGTTCACCCGGAGCCGACAACGAAGCGGGCGAGGAAGACCCCTACGTCTGCATGCAGCCTGGAAGGTTGTTGCCGGAGCAGTCGCGGATGCTGCCAGTCGCAACCAAGAGCTTGAAGAGCGGCATTCCGACCACGGCATCGAGGGCGATCAGAGGGTATGAAATCAACGGGTTGGCCGTGGTAGGCGAGGAAAGGGCGTCAACGGATCCGCTGCCCTGGACAGATCCGGTTGGCGATGCGGACGCCAGACCCACCCCGGAGGCGACGCCACCGGCCAACACGGCCGAGACAACAACCACCGATGCAAGACGACGCGCGTTGAAACTACCCATTCCATGCTCCGATCAAATCGATGATGGCCACGATGGCGCCAGCCGCGTCGGACGGCCACCGATGCCCACGGCGTGGGCATCACAGTATCAACATCGATCGAGACAAAGCACGAATATCGTTCTTGCACATGATAATTTGTCAAACACTACACGTGCAGCCGCTCCGACCTTCGCCAAGCGAGACCCTCGAGCGGACCCCAGCAGTCTCTCACTGAGCCCCGCGAGGACTCCTTCGCGAAGCTCGTGGGTGAGTCCTCGAGTTTGCCCCGAGGTCCCGTTGCCGAGCCGTGTACCGGACAACGACGGCAAGGACGCTGAACCTCGGCTGCGGCTGCACCCTCACCAGCAACCGACACCGACCGAAAACAGTCGAGCCCCGCGGCCCGGAAGGTCCGCGGGGCTCGACTGTGCTTTCGCGAACAGCTACCAGACGACGGCGATGATCACGTTGGCGACGGCGAGGATGCCGATCGCCTGCGCGAGTGTCGCGGTGTTTGTTGCGACGGCCACACCGGACTCGCTCGAGGCGGTCGCCTTCTGCTGACGCAGCCCGACCACGGCCAGGACGAGGATCACCACCGCGATCACCAGTTTCACCGCCACCTTGGTGTGGTTGAGCGTCGCGTCGTTGGCCTCGTTCAGCCCGACCAGCGCAAGTCCGGACACCACCTGCAGGATGGCGCCGTGCAGCATGCCGGGAATGACGCGCGGCTCCTTGAGCACGGTCATCCAGGAGCCGATGATGGCGGCGAGGCCGATGAAATGCAGGATCAGGAAGATGTCGATTGCTGCGGTCATACGTGCAGTCGACCACCACCGACGTCCGCTGTAAAGGAAGGCCTACCTTCCCCGCATGCCCGGATCCCTAGGGCACCAAGGCCTGTTCGTGGACGCCCTGCACGGCCCGGCCCGACGGGTCGGCCATCGCCGCAAACTGCGGGTCCCACTCCAATGCCGCGGAAGTGGAGCACGCGATGGACTTGCCGCCGGGAACGGTGGCGGCACTCGCCGGGCCCGGGAAATGCTGAGCGAAGATTCGCCGATACAGATACGCCTCCTTGGTGGCAGGGGTGTTGTGCGGGAATACCTCTGCCGCATCGGCGAACTCGGCATCACTGACCACCGCCGCCGCGTGGTCCTTGAGTCCGTCGATCCACCCGTAGCCGACCCCGTCGGAGAACTGCTCCTTCTGCCGCCACAGGATCTGCTCGGGGAGGGCCCCGTCGAACGCCTCTCGCAGCACCGCCTTCTCGATCCTGCCGTTGCCCGCCATCTTGTGCGTCGCGTCCATTCCCATCGCGATGTCGAGGAACTCGAGGTCCAGGAACGGCACCCGCGCCTCCACGCCCCACGCCATCATCGCCTTGTTCGCACGAAGGCAGTCGTAGCTGTGCAGTGCCTCGATCTTGGCCACGGTCTCGTCGTGGAACGCCTGTGCAGACGGGGCCTTGTGGAAGTACAGGTACCCACCGAAGATCTCGTCCGCGCCCTCACCGGAGAGCACCATCTTCACGCCCATCGCCTTGATCCGCCGCGCCAGCAGGAACATCGGGGTGGATGCCCGGATAGTCGTCACGTCGTAGGTCTCGATGTGCCGGATGACCTCCGGCAGGACGTCGAGGCCCTCCTCGAAGGTGTAGACGAAACCGTGGTGCTCGGTGCCCAGCGCGTCGGCTGCCAGCTGTGCCGCCGCGAGATCGGGCGATCCTGCCAATCCGATCGCGAACGAGTGCAGCCTCGGCCACCATGCCTCACTGCGGTCGTCGTCCTCGATCCGTTCGCGTGCGAACTTCGCCGCGCACGCCACGACGAGCGACGAGTCGAGTCCGCCCGAGAGCAGCACTCCGTACGGCACGTCCGTCATCAACTGCCGGTGAACGGCCTGCTCGAATGCGTGACGCAGCGCAGCCGGTGCGACCTCGACACCGGTGGTCGCGGCGTGTTCGCGCCACGGCCGCAGGTGGTAGCGGACCAATTCACCACTCGCACTGTCGTACAGGTGCCCGGGCGGGAACGCTGCCACGTCCTCGCACACCCCGACGAGAGCCTTGAGTTCCGACGCCACGCAGATCCGCCCCTGGTCGTCGTGGCCCCAGTACAACGGGATCACCCCGATCGGGTCCCTGGCGATCAGGAATCGGCGACGGTCTGCATCCCACAACGCGAACGCGAAGATTCCGTTGAGCGTGCCTACGAAGTCGACGTCGCCGCCGCCGTCGCGGTAGAGCGCGTTGATCACCTCGCAGTCCGAGCCGGTGGTGAAGTCGTACCCACTGTGTGCACGGAGTTCGCGGTGGTTGTAGATCTCACCGTTGGCCGCCAGCGCGAGCCCACCGTCGCGCGAGCGCAGCGGCTGCGACCCGCTGGCCGGGTCGACAATCGCCAGCCGCTCGTGGACGAGCACGGCCCCGTCGTCGATGAACACCCCACTCCAGTCCGGTCCCCGGTGCCGTTGCCGGCGCGAGAGCTCGACCGCTCGCACCCGCAGTGCACCAAGGTCGTCGCCAGGCTCGAGGTTGAACATGCCGAGGATCGAACACACGGGGCCGAACTCCTAACCGTTGGACATGGAGGGCCGACCGGTGCCTGCCCTCCCATTGTCGTCGCCGACGCGACCAGATGGCGGTGATCCACACTGGATACCTGCCACATGAAGCAGTCGAAGAATACTCGGCGGGGCGGCCGAATTGACCGGAATCACGCTAAGTACCAAGGACTTACCCCGTCATGCGCGTCGCCCGGCCCCCACGGCTGACGCCTGAGGC
>NZ_JBHZAH010000206.1:0-3663 GCF_042754225.1 Rhodococcus sp. NPDC059234 | reverse complement strand
CCCGAGGGTCTCCGCGGCGTGCAGCCCGGACAGCCAACCGCCGCGCTTGCCGATGGGGGTGCGAACTGCCTCGACGATTACTGGTGTGCCCACGGTGAACTGCCTCTCGGAGAAGAACTCAAACTAGAACTTGTTCTTCATATCAGGCATGGTCGCCGAATTGCTAAGATTCGCAAGTAGTATTCTGGGTGTGGAATGATCCGGGTACAGCCCGGTGTCGTGGGCGATCGGTTCCGGCAGAAACGACAGGAGGTGCCATGGTCGCGAACTCGCGCCAACCGCTCTATCGGATGAAGGCGGACTTCTTCAAGACTCTGGGGCACCCGGCTCGCATCCGGGTCTTGGAGTTGCTGAGCGAGCGTGATCACGCCGTCTCGGAGATGCTGCCCGAGGTCGGGATCGAACCGGCGAACCTGTCCCAGCAGCTGTCGATCCTGCGCCGGGCCGGACTGGTCACGGCCCGGCGTGAAGGACTGTCGGTCATCTATGCGCTGACCTCGCCGAAGGTCGCGGATCTGTTGACGGTCGCCCGGGCGATCCTCACCGGCGTTGTCGCGGGCCAGGCCGAGCTGCTCGAAGATCTACCGGAGTCCGCCGCACTGGCCGGCGACTCGGCCGGCTGACCGATCGAGGTTGGGTGGGGGCATCCATGCCGCCGATTGATTGCAGAATTTCTTAAATACATACCTTGCATGAACGGACGACGAGGGTGACTGACGAGGACAACGACGACGCGCGTGGACCGGCCGGCGGCGCGCAGCTGCGGCTACCGGCGGTCACCGTCGCGGTGGTCACGGTGGGAGCGGCTCGCAGCAACCATGACCGGACGGCGCCGAACCGCTCACCGTGGACCGCGATGGAGCGGTACGCAGGCCTGATTCGCAGCCACACGCCGATTCGTGTGTTGCGACTCCCTACGACCACCGGTGACGCGCAGCTCGTTGCGACGCGGATCTGCGGAACCGCACCTCGCGTGTCGGCCGCGTTCGTGACAGGGCTCTGCGCCCGGGAGTCCTCCCAGGTCAAGGGCGAAGTGGCCGCACGGGGAGGGCCGTTGGTTCTCACCGAACTCGATGCGGTCACGGCCGGGTTGGCGGCGACGACGATCTCCGTTCTCCGTCGGTGCGGTACCGCGCCTCGTTCGGGGAGGGTTGTGGTCAACGGTCCCGAGCACGCACCCCTGCTCGGCCCGACGTTGATGAAGTCTGGGATCGGGCAGATCGCCAACTGGCACCGCGGAGACGCACACGCCTTCCCCCTGCGGCGATTGATGGAGCAAAACGACGTTCTGATCGACCTCGCCGGAGCCGCCGCCGACACCGACGCCCCCGGCCGCACCGTGCACTACCCGGCGGACCCGTACGAGGTGGGGCAGTTGATCGTGCCGGGCCTGATCAGCGCCCTGTGTGGGCACGAGGCGAACGTGCTGACCGCCGAGGTACTCGCCGCCGCGGCGCGGGCGCTGGCGCTGACCACGCCGGCCGGGCAGGCATTGCCCGGCCCGGACGAGGGTCTCGTCACCCGCGCGATCGCCCGCGAGGTCGGCCGTGTCTTCGCCCATCTCACCGACCGCAGCCAGCAGCCGTAGCGGCGTTGCAGGGCCTCACCCACCCGCATTCACGACTTTCGCAAGGAGAACACCGTGACCACACCCGCAACCGGCATCGGGGCCGCCCAGACACTGCACGAGGAGATCGTGTCCTGGGTCGCCGAGGTCGCCGACCTCACCTGCCCCGACGCCGTTGTGTGGTGTGACGGTTCCGCCGGCGAATGGGATCGCCTGACCACACAACTGGTCGACAAGGGAACCTTCGTCCGACTCGACGGCAAACCGAACTCCTTCTGGTGCGCCTCCGACCCGGAAGACGTGGCGCGAGTTGAGGATCGGACGTTCATCTGCTCCCGCTTCGAAGCGGACGCCGGGCCGACAAACAACTGGATGAACCCCGTCGACATGAAGACGGTGATGACCGAGCACTACCGCGGTGCGATGTCGGGTCGCACGATGTATGTCGTCGCGTTCTGCATGGGCCCACTCGACGCGGTCGAACCGAGGTTCGGCATCCAGATCACCGATTCGGAGTATGTCGCTGTCTCCATGCAGATCATGACCCGCTCCGGAGCATCGGTGTGGGACAAGCTCACTGCTGGAACCGAATTCGTCAAGTGCCTGCACTCTGTCGGGGCACCGCTCTACCCGGGCCAGGCGGACTCCACCTGGCCTTGCGATCACACCAAGTACATCTCCCACTTCCCGGAAGAGCGGATGATCTGGAGCTACGGCTCCGGTTACGGCGGCAATGCCCTGCTCGGAAAGAAGTGCTACTCGCTGCGCATCGCGTCGAAGATGGCCAAGGACGAGGGCTGGCTGGCCGAGCACATGCTCATACTCAAGCTCACCTCCCCCGAGAAGAAGACGCACTACATCGCGGCGGCGTTCCCGTCATCGTGCGGCAAGACGAACCTCGCGATGCTCGAGCCCACCCTCGACGGGTGGACCGCCGAAACCGTCGGCGACGACATCGCGTGGATGCGCTTCGGGGAGGACGGGCGCCTGTATGCGGTGAACCCCGAATCCGGGTTCTTCGGTGTCGCCCCCGGCACCGGCGTCCACACGAACCCGCACGCGATGGCTACCATCGAGCAGGGAAATTCGATCTTCACCAATGTTGCGCTCACAGATGACGGCGACGTCTGGTGGGAGGGGATGACCGACACGCCGCCGGCACACCTGACCGACTGGCTGCGGAGGGACTGGACCCCGAACTCGGGTGAGCGGGCGGCGCACCCGAACTCGCGGTACTGCACCCCGATCGCGCAGTGCCCCACCGTCGCCCCCGAGTGGAACGACCCCGCTGGCGTGCCGATCTCGGCGATCTTCTTCGGGGGGCGCCGCGCCACGACCGTGCCCCTGGTGGCCGAGTCGCTGAGTTGGCAGCACGGGGTGTTCCTCGCCTCGACCCTGTCCTCGGAGACCACCGCCGCCGCTACGGGCGCAGTCGGAGTCGTGCGCCGAGACCCGATGGCGATGCTGCCGTTCCTGGGCTACCACGTCGGAGACTACTTCGCGCACTGGCTCGACATCGGAGCGAACGCGGATCCGGCCACGCTGCCGAAGATCTTCTACGTCAACTGGTTCCGCCGCGACGAGGACGACGCGTTCCTCTGGCCGGGCTTCGGGGAGAACTCCCGCATCCTCAAATGGGCCCTGCAGCGAATCGACGGCCAGGTCGGCGCCGAGGAAACCCCGATCGGGAACGTGCCCACCATCGAGGATCTCGACCTGACCGGCCTGAAGTTCGATCACACCAAGATCGTTGCCGCGCTGAAGGTCACCGCGGCCGAGTGGATCGCCGAAACTCGGCTGATCGACGAGTGGTACGCCACTATCGGCGGCAACACCCTGCCCGACGTCCTGCGTGAGGAACTCGGCGCCCTCAAGCTCAGGCTCAGCGCTCCTTCTCTCACCGATGCACTCCCGGGCAAACCCGCGACCACGCGAGACGGCGACTTCCGCCGCGTCCGGGTCCGCACCCGCCACCGCGAAGTCTGACGGCCGCGGCACAGGCCCCACGATCCAGGCACAGAGCGCATCACGTCGATCTACCCGCGCTCCGTGCCTTCCCGGGCCCGGCACGAGGAGAGGGATCGCCCTTCTCGTGC
>NZ_JBHZAH010000205.1:0-3770 GCF_042754225.1 Rhodococcus sp. NPDC059234 | reverse complement strand
AACCCGTTCGGGTTCGGCGCCCTCGCCGTGACAAATGGTCTGACTCAGTGCTTCTCGGGTCCGACGTGGTACTCGAACACCAGACCGGCCGCCGAGGCGAGGATCAGTGCCACGGCGATGACGATCATCCACGGCTGGAAGAACGCCAGAGCCACGGCCGCGAAGCCGGCGGACGCGGCGACCAGGATCGGCCAGAAGCTGCCCGGGCTGAAGAAGCCCAGATCGCCTGCGCCGTCGGAGATCTCGGCGTCGTCGTAGTCCTCCGGGCGGGTGTCGAGGCGACGTGCCACGAACCGGAAGTAGGTTCCGATGATCAGGGTCAGTCCGGCCGACAGCGCGATGGCGGTCAGGCCGGCCCACTCGATGCCCGTCCTCGATGCGGCGGTGAACACGCCGTACACGATTCCGACGAGGATGAAAAACACCGTCAAAATCTCAAAGAGCTTGGCTTCGATCTTCATATCAGCTCGTCCTTCAGCGGTTGATGGGTCTTGGGTGCCGTCGGCACGACTACTGGTACTCGCCCTCGAGGACGTTGGTGGCCTGGCGGTACGTCCGGTCCGTGTTGAACGGATGCGTCGAGGTCGCGACCGGAACCTCGCCGATCTCCTTGAGCGCCTCCGCGGTGCTCAGTCCGCGGCCACCCTCGTCGACCGGCTGGCGCAGCGCGATGTACTTCGCGAACTTCTCCGGGCTCACGGCGCGGACCTCGAAGTTCATCATCGCGTGGTAGGTGCCGCACATCTCGGCGCAGCGTCCGACGAACGCGCCTTCCTTCTGGATCTCACTGATCTGGAAGACGTTGTCGGAGTGGTTCTGCTCCGGGTTCGGCATCACGTCGCGCTTGAACAGGAACTCCGGCACCCAGAACGCGTGGATGACGTCGGCCGCGGCGAGGTTGAACTCGATGCGCTTACCGGTCGGGAGCACCAGGATCGGGATCTCGTTGCTCGAGCCGACGGTCTCGATCTTGTCGTAACGCAGGTACGACAGGTCGTTCGCGCTCTTGCCGTTGATCGGACCGGGCACCATCTTGCCGTGGACTTCCTGCTCCTCGGCCGGGCGCTCCGCGGCGGCCTGTGCCGCCACATCGACACCGTCGTACTTGGCGCCGCCCTCACGCAGGTCGATGCTGCGGTAGCCGAACTTCCAGTTCCACTGGTACGCAGTCACGTCGACGACCACGTTCGGGTCGTCCTTCTTCTCGTGGACGTAGTTCTGCACGACCACGGTGAAGTAGAAGAGCACCGCGATGATGACGAACGGCACCGCCGTGTAGAAGAGCTCGAGCGGGACGTTGTACGCCGTCTGCCGCGGGAACTCGGGAGAGTCCTTCTTCTTCCGGTGGAAGATCACCACCCAGAACGTCAGGCCCCACACGATGACACCCATGAACAGGGCGGCGATGACCGACCAGGTCCACAGCTCACGCATCCGCTCAGCCTGCGGGGTAACGCCCGACGGCCATCCGAAGCGAAGCACCGAATTGTCGATCGAACATCCCGACAGCAGCATGGCGGCTAGGCCCAAAGATACCGCTAGCCCCGCTCGCCGAAGGATCCGACTCTGCGCCACGTTCACGCCTTCCTGATCGCCGCAAAATGAATAAGGGCAGCCCAGCGGGAAGCCCGAATACTACGCAGCGTAGACCAAAGCTGGCGCCCATCCACCCTCGGGTCACAACCAACAGTCCGGCGAGTCTGCGGCATACTCGGCAGAGTTATTCGGCAATCCGCTCCATACCTGTTCCAACCAGCATGGAGCCTCCCCCAGGACTGAATTGAGGTATTGGACGCTGTGTGCGGACTGCTCGGGCTACTGACCTCCGACGGAACCACGGACGACGCCGTCGCGCGCGTCGATTCCGCGATGCACTGCCTGCGCCATCGCGGTCCCGACGAGCACGGGACGTGGCACGACGACGACCTGATCTTCGGCTTCAACCGCCTCTCCATCATCGACATCGAGCACTCGCACCAGCCGCTGCGCTGGGGCCCCACGGAGAACCCCACCCGCTACGCGCTGACCTTCAACGGTGAGATCTACAACTACCTGGAGATCCGCGAGGAACTCGCCCGCGACCACGGGGCCCAGTTCCACACCGAGGGCGACAGCGAGGCCATCGTGGCCGCGTTCCACTACTGGGGCGCGGACGCCGTTCGCCGGCTGCGAGGCATGTTCGCGTTCGCGGTCTGGGACACCGAGACCCGCGAGCTGTTCATCGCCCGCGACCCGTTCGGCATCAAGCCGCTGTTCCTCGCGACCGGCACCGCGGGCACCGCGTTCGGCAGCGAGAAGAAGAGCCTGCTCGAGCTCACGGACGTGATCGGCATCGACACCGACCTCGACCCCCGCGCGATCGAGCACTACACGGTGCTGCAGTACGTCCCGGAACCGGAGACCCTGCACGCGCAGATCCGTAGGCTCGAGTCGGGCTCGTACGCCTGGATCCGGCCCGGCGAGACGCCCCGGATCACCCGGTACTTCACGCCGGCGTTCCCGGTCCGGCCGTTCGCGCCCGGCACCGAAGCGGCCCGCTACCGCGAGATCGCCGAGGCACTCGAGGATTCCGTCGCCAAGCACATGCGCGCGGACGTGACCGTGGGCTCGTTCCTGTCCGGCGGCATCGACTCCACGGCGATCGCCGCGCTCGCGATGCGGCACAACCCGAACCTGATCACCTTCACCACCGGATTCGAGCGGGAGGGCTACTCGGAGGTCGACGTGGCCGCCGAGTCGGCCGCCGCGATCGGCGCCCGCCACGTCGTCAAGGTCGTCTCCCCCGCCGAGTTCGCGGCGGCCATCCCCGAGATCATCTGGTACCTCGACGACCCGGTCGCCGACCCGGCCCTGGTGCCGCTGTGGTTCGTCGCGAAGGAAGCCCGCAAGCACGTCAAGGTGGTGCTCTCCGGCGAGGGCGCGGACGAGCTGTTCGGCGGCTACACGATCTACCGGGAGCCGCTCTCACTCAAGCCGTTCGAGTACCTGCCGAAGGCGCTGCGGCGCGCGGCGGGCGCCTTGTCGGAGCGGATCCCCGACGGCACCCGCGGCAAGAGCCTGCTCAATCGCGGTTCGATGACCCTCGAGGAGCGGTACTACGGCAACGCGCGCAGCTTCAACGACGCCCAACTGCGGGCCGTGCTGCGCGACTTCCGGCCCGAGTGGACGCACCAGGACGTGACCGCACCGATCTACGCGCAGTCGCGGGACTGGGATCCGGTCGCCCGGATGCAGCACCTGGACCTGTTCACCTGGCTGCGCGGCGACATCCTGGTCAAGGCCGACAAGATGACGATGGCGAACTCGCTGGAGCTGCGGGTGCCGTTCCTCGACACCGAGGTCTTCGACGTGGCGTCCCGGGTGCCGTTGGACCAGAAGATCACCAAGACCACGACGAAGTACGCGCTGCGGCAGGCGCTGGAGGGCATCGTCCCGCCGCACGTGCTGCACCGCGCGAAGCTCGGCTTCCCCGTCCCGCTGCGGCACTGGCTGTCGGGCACCGAGCTGTTCGACTGGGCGCACCAGCAGATCGCGGACTCGCAGACCGATCACATCTTCGACAAGGCCGCGGTCGCGTCGATGCTGAACGACCATCGCGCGGGCGTCTCGGACCACAGCCGTCGTCTCTGGACGGTGCTGTGCTTCATGGTCTGGCACGGCATCTTCGTCGAGAAGCGGATCGTGCCGCAGATCCAGGAACCGGTCTACCCGGTCCACGTGTAAAGGCGCTCACGCGCAGTGGTGCGGTTACGGAGTCCGGAGACTCCGTA
>NZ_JBHZAH010000204.1:0-3775 GCF_042754225.1 Rhodococcus sp. NPDC059234 | reverse complement strand
CGGGTACGAGATTCGTACCCGGCCTTCGTGTGTGGCCTAGCTTCGTCCGCCGCCAGTCGGCGCCGGTCCTACTTGAGCTTTTCCAGCCGCGCGACGGTGGCCTCGAACTCGGCGACCAGATCGGCCATCGATTCCGCGACCGGCCGGATCTCGTTCATCCGGCCCACGATCTGACCCGCCGGCATCGCGACGACCTCCGGGTCCTCCGACGCGACGATCCGCTGATGCGCCTCACTGACGAGCAGGTTCTGCAGCGGCATCGGCAACGCTTCGGGCGCACCCGGCTTGGACCAGGCCTCGGTCCACTTGGTCTTGAGCAGCCGGGCCGGCTTGCCCGAGTAGATGCGCGAGCGCACGGTGTCCGCAGAGGTCGCACCGAGCAGGGCGCGCTGGATCGCCGACGGGCCCTCGCCCGACGCGCTGCCCAGCTTGTACTCCTCCGCGGTGAGCCAGTACGAACCCATCCACACGCCGGAGGCGCCGAGGCTCATCGCGGCGGCGATCTGCCGACCGCTGCCGATGCCGCCGGCAGCCAGCACGGTGGCGGAATCGCCTACCGCGTCGACGATCTCGGGAACCAGCACCATCGAGGCGATCTCGCCGGTGTGGCCACCCGCCTCGTAGCCCTGGGCGATGACGATGTCCACTCCGTTGGCCACGTGGCTCAGCGCGTGACCGACAGCGCCGGCGAGCGCCGCGACCGGAACCCCGTGCGCGTGCGCCTCGTCGATGATGTCCTTCGGAGGCGACCCGAGCGCGTTCGCGATCAACGCCGGGCGGTGCCGCAGCGCCACGTCCACCTGCGCCCGCGCCACCGAGTGCAGCCAGCCCAGCACGCCGGTGGCGTGCTCGACGTCGTCGGACAGCGGCGGCACGCCCAGCTCGTCGAGCGTGCGGTTGACGAATGCCCGATGCTCGGCGGGAATGAGCTTGTCGAGATCGACGGCCGCGCCCTCGGTCGGCACCTTGGCCGGCATCACGATGTCGACGCCGTACGGCTTGCCGTCGGTGTTCTCGTCCATCCAGGCGAGGGTCGCCTCGAGCTCTTCCGGGTCGTTGAAGCGCACGCACCCCAGTACGCCGAGTCCACCCGCCCGGGACACCGCCGCCGCCACGTGCTCGGAGGGCGTGAAGGCGAAGATCGGGTACTGAATGCCGAACTTGTCGGCAAGGGCGTTGTGCATCAGGCGTTCCCGTTGCTGTAGTGGTCGTCCGCCTCGCGCTGCTCGGTCTGCTCCTTGGCCCAGCGGTAGTCGGGCTTACCGGCCGGCGACCGCTTGATCTCGTCGACGAACCAGACGCTGCGCGGCACCTTGTAGCCGGCAATCTCCTTGCGGGCCGCGGCAACGATGTCGTTCATGCTCGGACGCGCGCCCTCACGCGTCGCCACCACCGCGGCAACCCGCTGGCCGAAGCGCTCGTCGGGGACGCCGACGACGAGGACGTCGAAGATGTCGGAGTGGGTCTTGATCGCGCCTTCGACCTCTTCCGGGTAGATCTTCTCGCCGCCGCTGTTGATCGAGACGGAGCCGCGGCCGAGCATGGTGACGAGGCCGTCCTCCTCGACGGTGGCGTAGTCGCCGGGGATCGAGTAACGGACGCCGTTGTAGGTCTTGAAGGTCGCGGCGGTCTTGGCCTCGTCCTTGTAGTAGCCGAGCGGGATGTGTCCGTGGCGGGCCAGCAGGCCGACCTTGCCCGAGCCGGGCTGGATCTCGTTGCCGTCGTCGTCGAGCACGACGGTCGCGGCGTCGATCTTCACCCGGGGACCGCCGGTGTGGGTGGCGCCCTTGGTCACGGGCGCCAGACCACCGAATCCGGTCTCGGAGGACCCGATGGAATCGGTGATGTACCGGTTCGGCAGCAGGTCGAGGAACTCGTCCTTGAGCGCGGGCGAGAACAGTGCCGCGCTGGAGGCCATCACGTACAGGCTCGACAGGTCGTAGGGTTCGCCGGTCTCCGGGTTGCCCGCCTTCAACGCGTCGAGCATCGGCCGGGCCATCGCGTCACCGGTGATGAAGATGAGGTTGACCTTGTGGCGGTCGATGACCTGCCAGACCTCGTGCCCGTTGAACTCGGGGTGCATCACCAGGGTGCCGCCGCCGAACAGGCTGTGGAACACCGCGGACTGCGAGCCCCCGTGGATCATCGGCGGGATCGGGAACCGGACCATCGCGGGGTTCGCGGCACCGACCTTCGCCATCTCCCACTCGTCCTCGACCCGCTCGCCGGTGACGAAGTTGACGCCGCCGCCGAGGACGCGCCACCAGTCCTCGTGCCGCCACATCACGCCCTTCGGCAGGCCGGTGGTGCCACCGGTGTAGAGCATGAAGAGGTCGTCGGGGCTGCGCTCGCCGAAGTCGCGTTCGGGCGAGCCCAGGGACAGCGCGTGCTCGTACTCGACGCCGTCGAAGGCGGAGTAGTCCAGGTCGGTGCCGTCCTCGACCACGACCACGGCCTTGACCAGCGGGGTGTTCGGCACCACGTTGGCGACCTTGTCGACATAGCGACGCTCGACGATCAGCGCAGCCATGTCCGAGTTCTCGAAGATGTACTGCAACTCGTTCTCGACGTACCGGTAGTTCACGTTCACCATGACTGCCCGCGCCTTGAACACGGCGACCATGGCCTCGATGGCCTCGATGGTGTTACGGCTGTAGATACCGACCTTGTCGCCCGGCTTGACGCCGTGATCCAGCAGGTAGTGGGCGAGACGGTTGGTCCGCTCCTCCAGCTGCGCGTAGGTCATCTCACGGTCACTGTCGAGCAACGCCACGCGCTCGGGATTCAAGTCGATGGAGTGCTCGACGAAGTCTGCGATATTAAGGGCCACGCCCAACAAAGTAGAACGTGTTACCGTTTCTGGCAAGAGTCCGTTTGAGACCCACCTCACATGATATCGGGAGCGAATCAAGTGTCCTCCACCACAGCCGAGATCTCCGACACCTCGGAACGGTCCCCGCACTGTCTCGTCGAGAAGCGTGGCCACGTCCTCGTCGTCACCATGAACCGTCCGGACGCACGCAATGCCCTGTCCGGCGAGATGATGGCGATCATGACCGAGGCCTGGGACCAGGTCGACAACGATCCCGACATCCGGGTCGCCATCCTCACCGGCGCCGGGGGAACGTTCTGCGCAGGCATGGACCTCAAGGCGATGAACAAGAACGCCCCCGGCGACACGTTCTCCAAGGGCGGCATGGATCTGACCAAACTGCCGGCGTTGCTCAAGGGC
This sequence comes from Rhodococcus sp. NPDC059234, assembly GCF_042754225.1. NCBI lineage: Bacteria > Bacillati > Actinomycetota > Actinomycetes > Mycobacteriales > Nocardiaceae > Rhodococcus > Rhodococcus sp. NPDC059234. Next base: position 543 of record NZ_JBHZAH010000204.1, on the reverse strand, counting down.
CGGCGGCTGACCAAGCCGTTGATCGCCGCGGTCGAGGGCGCGGCCATCGCCGGTGGCACCGAGATCCTGCAGGGCACCGACATCCGCGTGGCCGGCGAGAGCGCCAAGTTCGGCGTCTCCGAGGCGCGGCTGGGACTGTTCCCGCTCGGCGGCTCCGCGGTCCGCCTGGTCCGCCAGATCCCCTACACCGTCGCCGCCGAGATCCTGCTCACCGGCCGCAACGTCCCCGCGCCGGAGGCCAAGGAACTCGGACTGATCGGCCATGTCGTCCCCGACGGACAGGCCCTGACCAAGGCGCTCGAGATCGCCGAGGCCATCGCCGCCAACGGCCCGATCGCCGTCCAGGCCATCCTCAAGACCATCCGCGTCACCGAGGGCATGCACGAGGAAGATGCATTCAAGCTCGAGGCCGAGATCGGCGCCGAGGTGTTCAAGAGCGACGACGCCAAGGAAGGCCCGCGCTCGTTCGCCGAGAAGCGTGCCCCGAAGTTCCAGGGCAAGTAGCCCGATCCGCACCACGGGAACGGTCCGTCTCCCCGGTCG
>NZ_JBHZAH010000203.1:0-3844 GCF_042754225.1 Rhodococcus sp. NPDC059234 | reverse complement strand
CTCCACATCCGCACCACTGCGGCGAAGCCGCATATCCTCCGGGCATGACCGCTCATGCGACCGCTCTCGCACTGGACATCGGCGGCACCAAGCTCGCGGCCGGACTGGTCTCGCCCGCCGGTGAACTACTGCGCGAGCGGCGGGTACCGACGCCCGCGACCGACGTGTGGGGGGCGACGGAGGCGCTGCTGCGCGAGGTCGCGGACGGGCGGCCGGTGTCGGCGGTCGGGATCGGCTCGGCCGGGCCGGTCGACGTCGAAGCCGGCATCGTCGGCCCGCTCAACATCCCGCCGTGGCGCGCCGGCTTCCCCCTGGTGGACGCGGTCCGGGCACTGTTTCCCGGCGCGCCGGTACGCCTGGCCATCGACGGGGCCTGCTGCGCGCTCGCCGAGCAACGCTTCGGCGCCGGCCGCGGGACCGCGAACCAGATCGGGATGATCGTCTCGACGGGGGTCGGCGGCGGACTGATCCTGGACGGCCGAGTCGTCGGCGGCCGCACCGGCAACGCCGGGCACATCGGCCACGTGGTGGTCCCGGGAGCGGACGACGTGCCGTGCGCATGCGGCGGATTCGGCTGCCTCGAGGCCGTCGCGAGCGGACCGTCCTCGGTGCGCTGGGCCAAGGCCCGCGGATGGGCCGGGTCGACGGGACTCGAACTGTCCGAGTCGGCGAACGCGGGCGACGCGGTGGCGCTCGCGGCGTTGCACCGGGCCGGCACCGCGGTCGGCACCGCCATCGCGTCGACCGCCGCGCTGCTGGACCTGGACCTGGCGGTGGTCGGCGGCGGCTTCGGGCAGTCCGGAGCGCCGCTGTGGGGACCGATGGCCGAGGCGGCCGACCGGCACGCGCGACTGTCCTTCAGCCGAGCTCTGCGGATCGTGCCCGCGGAGCTCGGGGACCGCGCTACCCTCATCGGAGCGGGCGCATTGACGCAGGTCAGCTAGGGCGCCAGGGTTTCGTTACAGGTTCTCCCGAAATAGGGGCTGCTTTCGCCCCCGAGATTATGTAACGTGTTCTAATGTGCTTCTCACCACACTTCGGATTCCCGCGGGAACGACGGATCGAGGGCACGTGAGCACAACAGGAACCACCCCTGACAACGCCGCCGAGATCGCCCGGCCCACCGAGTCCAAACGAGATCCCGAGCAACTCCGGCGCGCCCTGCAGGACTGGCTGGTCAGCCGGCTGCACGAGGGCGCAGACCCGGAGGTCAGCGGAGTCCGGCTCCCCGAGGCCAACGGCATGTCCAGCGAGACCATCCTGTTCGACGCCGTCTGGACGGAGTCCGCCGAGGACGCACTCTTCTCGGAACCGGGCACCCGACGCACCCACGAGCTGGTCGCCCGAGTCGAGCCCGGCGCCACCAGCATGCCGATCTTCCCGAGCTACGACATGGACACCCAGTTCGCCGTCATGAAGCGGGTCGGCGAGCTGTCCGACGTGCCGGTCCCGATCGCGTACTGGTCCGAGTCCGATCCCGCGGCCCTGGGCGCGCCGTTCTTCGTGATGGAGCGCATCGAGGGCGAGGTGCCGCCGGACGTGATGCCCTACAACTTCGGGTCGTCCTGGCTCTCTGACGCCACCGCCACCCAGCGCCGGTCCCTTCAGGACGCGTCCGTCGAGGTGCTCGCGACGTTGCACGGCATCGAGGATCCGGTGCGGCAGTTCGACTTTCTGCGGCTGCCGGGCGGCGGCCCGACCGCCGAGCAGGCGTTCCGGGCCCACCTGGCCCGCCAGCGCGGCTACTACGAGTGGGCGGCCGCATCGGGACCACGCTCCCCACTGATCGAGCGCGGCCTGGACTGGCTCGAGGCCAACGTCCCGGCAGACGACTCTCCCGCGGTGCTGTGCTGGGGCGACTCGCGGGTCGGCAACATCATGTACCGCGACTTCGCCCCGGTCGCCGTGTTGGACTGGGAGATGGCCGCGCTGGGTCCGCGGGAGATGGACCTGGCCTGGATGATCTTCCTGCACAGGTTCTTCGAGGATCTCGCGGGACTGGCCGGCCTCGCCGGGCTGCCGGACTTCCTGCGGCGGGAGGACGTCGAGGCGCGGTACCGGGAGCTGACCGGGCACGAGTCGACGAACATCGAGTACTACGCGCTGTACGCCGCCCTGCGGCACGCGACCATCATGTTCCGGATCCAGTGCCGCGCAATCGCCTTCGGGCAGGCCGAGCTGCCCGACGATCCCGACGACATGATCCTGCACCGGCCGACGCTCGAGGCCATGCTCGACGGCGACTACTGGGCGAGGGTGCGCTGATGCCCACCCGCCCCGAGGAGGACCCACCGTTGTAGCGCACCACGGCACCCCGCCAGTTCCATACCGGCATCACCAGACCGACACCAGCAAGGAAGCACTCATGACTGATTACGACAAGCTCTACATCGGCGGGCAGTGGGTGGCGCCCGCCACCGACGAGCGCCTCGAGGTGTTCTCGCCCGCCACCGAGGAGCGAGTGGGCAGCGTTCCGGTCGCCGCCCCCGCCGACATCGACGCCGCGATCGCCGCCGCGCGCACGGCACTCGAGTCCGGCCCCTGGCCGCTGACCACCCCGGCGCAGCGCGCCGAGATCCTCGTCAAGGCGGCGAAGTTGATCGAGGAGCGCGCCGACGAGCTGTGCACGCTGATCTCGTCCGAGATGGGCGCACCGCGCGCGGGCGTCGAGCTCATGCAGAAGACCCCGACGCTGGCCGTGCTGAACAGCTACGCGGCGCTGGCCGAGACGTTCTCCTGGGAGGAGGAGCGCACCGGACCGTTCGGCGTCTGCAAGGTCGTGCGCGAGCCGGTCGGTGTCGTCGCCGCCGTCATCGCCTGGAACGTCCCGCTGTTCCTGCTGGTCAACAAGCTGGCGCCCGCCATCATCTCCGGTTGCACCATGGTGCTCAAGCCCGCGCCGGAAACCCCGATGAACGCCAACCTCGTCGCGGAGATCTTCGCCGAGGCCGGCCTGCCCGCGGGCGTGCTGTCCATCGTCCCCGGCGGCGCGGAGACCGGCGAGTACCTGGTCTCGCATCCCGACGTCGACAAGATCACCTTCACCGGCAGCAGCGCCGTCGGCCGCAAGATCGGTGCGATCGCCGCGCAGAACCTCAAGCGTTGTTCCCTCGAGCTCGGCGGCAAGTCCGCCGCGATCCTGCTCGAGGACATGGACGTCCCGGCGACCATGCCGATGCTGGTGCTGTCGGGCCTGATGAACTCCGGCCAGGCGTGCGTCGGCCAGACCCGCATCCTGGCACCGCGCTCGCGCTACGACGAGATCGTCGAGGCCATGGCCAATTTCGTCGGGTTCATGCCGATGGGCATGCCCGACGATCCGGCCGCGCAGCTCGGCCCGATCATCACCGCCAAGCAGCGTGACAAGGTTCTCGGCTACATCGAGAAGGGCAAGGAGGAGGGCGCCCGCCTCGTCGTCGGCGGCGGTGTGCCGGCCGGCCTGGAGACGGGCTACTTCGTCGAGCCGACCATCTTCGCCGATGTCGACAACTCCATGACGATCGCCCGCGAGGAGATCTTCGGGCCCGTGCTCAGCGTGATCGCCTACGACAGCCTCGACGAGGCCATCAAGATCGCCAACGACTCGGAATACGGCCTCGCCGGCTCGGTGTACACCACCGACATCGAGAAGGGCCTCGAGGTCGCCAAGCAGATCCGCACCGGCACCTTCGGGATCAACTGGTACGCCTTCGATCCCGGCTCGCCGTTCGGCGGCTACAAGAACTCCGGCATCGGCCGCGAGAACGGGCCCGAGGGCCTCGACGAGTACTGCGAGCTCAAGTCCATCCTGATGCCGCCCGGCTACGGCGCCTGAGTCCGACCACCCGAGCGCGCGCCGCATCCA
>NZ_JBHZAH010000202.1:0-3853 GCF_042754225.1 Rhodococcus sp. NPDC059234 | reverse complement strand
GTCAGTGGCGGCCGTGGTCCGACTCGACGCCGAGATCGCTGGGGCGGTACCCGACCGGGTACCCGGGGTAGGTCCGGTTGCCCGGTTGGTGGGCCGCCTTCGACTTGGCTCGCCGAGGGAACAGCACCAACGCCTTGGCGCGTCCGACAAGTGCGGCGTCGGCCGCGGACCTGATCCACGCCGGTGCCGCACGGAAACCGAAGGCCGAGAGCATCATCGGGTCGAGCATGGCGTTGACGCCGACCCCCACCGCGGGCCGGACCACTCGCGGAAACCAGGAGCAGAACAGGTCCCGCGTGTAGGTCCCGATCGCGTGATTGTCGTCGGTGTACCGGAAGTGGTCGCGCTCGAACTCCATCTTGAAGCGATGCAGCTCCTGGAAGTCGTCCGGAATCTCCCGAATTCCCATGCGCAGTCCCACCTCTCGATAGAAGTGGAATGCGGCGAGCCGCTCGTGCGGATGCAGTCTGCGCCAGCCGTACCGATCGATCCAGTCCAACGGCTCGTAGATGAAGGTGGTGAGCACGTACAGCATGTCGGCGTTGTCGATCTCGTATTTGCCGTGCATCCGGTTGACCATCCGCAACGACTCGCGTCCACGCGGCGAGTCGTAGCCGTGCTCGATCAGCTCGGCCATCAGCAGGGAGGTGTCGTCGTACCGTTTCTGCGGCCGCTTCTCGAACTCCCCGGTCTTGCGCAACAGCGCCGAGATCGTCGGGACGCAGTACGTCCGGAACAGGGCGAGCTCGAGCGAACGGGTGTAGTCCCAGGGAAATTCGAGCCCGGCGGTGATCCGGTGGATCTCCTGGTGGTCGGCCACCGGGTCGAGCTTCTCGATGTGGCGCAGCCAGCCGTACCGGCCACGCGGCACCGGGCCCCCGTCGGTCAGCAGCATCGTCGATCACTTCCGTCCGTGGCGGGTGCGCAGCAGCCAGGCCGCGATCTTCATGTCCCGGGCGTTGCGCTCCATCGTGAGCAGGTTCAGCGGCGCCTTGTACTTCTGGCGCGTCACCGATTTGGCGCGGCTGAACTCGCGGAGTCCGTCTGCGCCGTGGATGCGGCCGAAGCCGGACTCCCCCACCCCACCGAACGGCAACGCGGGAACTCCGGCGAAGCCGAGGACAGAGTTGACGGTCACCACCCCGGAACGCAGGCGTTCGGCCGCGGCCATCGCCCGCCCCCGATTGCCGGTGAACACCGATGCGCCGAGTCCGTACCCGGAGGCGTTGGCCTTGGCCACTCCGTCGTCGAGATCGGTCATCCGGTTGATCACGACGGTCGGACCGAAGGTCTCATCGGTGACGGCGCTGCTGCCCTCGGGGACATCGGTGAGGATGATCGGCTCGACGTAGGGCGCGCGCACCGACTCGGGTCCGCCGAGGACCACGCTCGCTCCCTTGGCGAGGGCGTCCGCCACCTGCTCCGCCACCACCTCGGTCTGCCTGCCGAGCGTCATCGGCCCGTAGGAATCGCCGGCCCCGCCGCCGATCCTCAGGCGCTTGGCCTTGTCCGTCACCTTCTGCACGAACGTGTCGAACACCTTGTCCGCAACGTAGATTCGCTCCACACCCACGCAGGTCTGCCCGGCGTTGCCCATCGCGCCGAACACGGCGAAGCTCGAAGCCTGCTCGAGGTCGGCGTCGGCGTCCACGAGCATCGCGTCCTTGCCGCCACACTCCGCAACGATCGGGGTGAGGGTCTCGGCGCAGGTGGCCATGACCTTCTTCGCGGTCGGGGTGGACCCGGTGAACGCGATCTTGTCCACGCCGGACCGGCACAGCGCGGTCCCGGTGGCCCCGAACCCGGTGATCACCTGCAGCACGGGCTGGTTCGGCACCAGCCCGTTCCACTTGTCCGCGATCCAGGCGGCGACACCCGGGGTGAGCTCGCTCGGTTTGAACACCACCGCGTTACCGGCAGCGAGGGCGTAGGAGATCGATCCCATCGGGGTGTACAGCGGGTAGTTCCACGGGCCGATCACGCCCACCACACCGAGGGGCTGGTACCGGACGGTTGCCTCCTGGTTGGCGCTGACCAGGCCTGCCGGGACCTTCCTGGTTCCGAGTACCTTGCCCGCCTTCTTCGACGCCCAGTCCAGGTGCTCGACCGCAAGCATCACCTCGAGCAGGGCGTCGTCCGCGGGCTTTCCCGTCTCGGCCGAGATGACCGCGGCCAGCGATGCGGCATCGGAAGCGATCGCTTTCTTCCAACTCTGCAACCAGCCCTTCCGACCGTCGAAACCGATGTCGGACCACCACTGGGCCGCGCCGCGGGCCCGTTCGACCACCCTCGCCACCTCGTCCGTATCGGCCACCGGGTAGCTCCCGAGCACCTCGCCCGTACGCGGGTCGAGCGATTCGACCACCGACCGTTCGGCGTCCGCGCCCCCCTGCGGAGCGGACGCCGAACTCTCGGTGGTCGCGGTCTCGCTCGACTGTGTGGTGGACCGCTGGGGCATTGCTGACTCCTCCATTGTCTGTGGCTCGGTCTCCGGCGACGTTCCGCCAACCTGAACCCTGGCCGAGCGACCCGAATCCGTCCACTGATCGCATCACATATATTTGATTTGCTGTAGCGTGGTGGGCATCACAGTAGGCCGTGCGACACCGGTCGGCAAGACCCCCACGCGGCGTGAACCCCAACCGACACGAGCTGTATCGACCCGACCGATGGAGATCACAGATGAGCGTTGAGTTCAGCACCGAACAGCGGGCGTTCGCCCAGGCAGTGGCCGACTTCTGCAAGCGGGAAGCCGGCACCCGAGAAAAGCGCGACCAGCTGACCGACCGCGGCACGCACAATCACAACCAGGGCCTCTACGAGAAGATGGCCGAACTGGGCTGGCTGGGACTGACCATCCCCGAGGCGTACGGCGGGTCCGAAGCGACCATGGTCGACATGTGCATCCTGCTCGAGGAGACCGCCCGCGGGATGGCCCCGATCGGCGCCATCGGACCGACCTTGATCACCGGCGGGGCGTACGAGAGGTTCGGCACCTCCGAGCAGAAGGACACCGTGCTACGCGGCATCGTTCGTGGTGCGTCGCAATCGATCTCGATGTCCGAGCCAGAGGCCGGATCCGACGTCGGCAACCTGAGCACCAAGGCCGAGAGAACTGCGGACGGCTGGGTGATCAACGGCCAGAAGACCTGGTGCTCGAACGCACACATCTCGGAGAACATCCTGCTGGTCGCACGCACCAGCCGGGGCGAGAGCAAGCACGAGGGCCTGACGATGTTCCACGTCCCCGCCGATACCGCCGGCCTGAAGATCAGCCCGATCGAACTGATGGGCGGCCAGAAGGAGACCAACGACCTCTTCTTCACCGACTGCGTGCTGCCCGCCGATGCGGTCGTCGGTGAGGTCGGCGGCGGCTGGCGCCAGCTGATGACCGGCCTGAACTTCGAGCGGCTGATCCTCTCGGCGATGATCCTCGGCACCGCGGAGCGTGCGTTCGCGGACACGCTAGGGTTCATCACCCAGCGCAAACAGTTCGGCCGGCCCATCGGCACCTTCCAGGCGTTGCGCCACCGGATGGCCGACCTCGCCACCGAGATCGAGTGCACCAAGCTGCTGGTCTACAGCGTCGCCCGGGAGGCGGACGCCAACCCGCACAAGATGCTGGCCCGCGAGGCCTCGATGGCCAAACTGAAGGCGACCGAAACCGCCAAGCGCGTCGCACTCGAGGGAATGCAGATGATGGGCGGATACGGCTACGCGGCCGAGTTCGACATGGAGCGACACGTCCGCGCCACCCTGGTGTCGACCATCTTCGGCGGCACCAGCGAGATCCAGCGCGACATCATCGGCAAGACCTTCGGACTGTGACCTGGCCGGCCGCGCGGTCCCGCCC
>NZ_JBHZAH010000201.1:0-4036 GCF_042754225.1 Rhodococcus sp. NPDC059234 | reverse complement strand
GTACCCCGATCGCGCACGGGGGCGTCAGCGCCTAGCCGTTGGCGGCGATGTCCTCGAGCACGCTGATCATCGTCCGGACCGGGACACCGGTGCCGCCCTTGCCGGTGTAGCCGAACGGGCCGCCGGTGTTGTACGACGGGCCGGCGACGTCGATGTGGGCCCACTGGACGTCGTCGGCGACGAACTCCTCGAGGAAGATCGCGGCCGCGAGCATGCCGCCCCACCGGTGCGGGGTCACGTTCGCCAGGTCCGCGACCTTCGAGTTCAGGTCCGCCCGCAGCTCGCGGGGCAGGGGCATCGGCCAGGCGTTCTCGCCGATCTCCTGCGATATGCGGGCGACCCGGTCGCGGAACTCGTCGGTGCCCATCACGCCGGGCGTCCGGTTGCCGAGCGCGACCATCTGCGCACCCGTGAGGGTGGCGGTGTCGATCAGGTAGTCGGGCTTGAACTCGCAGGCCCTGACGATGGCGTCGGCGAGGACGAGCCGGCCCTCGGCGTCGGTGTTGATCACCTCGACGGTGGTGCCGCCGTACTGGGTGAGCACGTCGCCGGGCCGCTGCGCGGTGGACGAGGGCATGTTCTCGGCCATCGGCGCGTACGCGTCGACGGCGACCTTCAGGCCGAGCTTGGCCGCGAGCACGACCGTCGCGATGACGGCCGCGGCGCCTCCCATGTCGGAGGTCATGTTCTCCATGCCGGCGGCGGGCTTGATGGAGATGCCGCCGGTGTCGAAGGTGATGCCCTTGCCGACGAGCGCGACCTTCTTGGCGCCGCGTCCGGCGCCCGCGTAGGTCATCCGCACCAGGCGAGGCTGGCGCGACGAGCCCTTGCCGACGCCGAGGATGCCGCCGTAGCCGCCCTTGTCGAGGGCCTTCTCGTCGAGCACCTGGACCTTCAGGCCGGCGGCGACGCCGAGCGCCTTGGCGCGGGCCGCGAACTCCTCGGGGTAGAGGTGGCTCGGCGGGGTGTTGACGAACTCGCGCGCGACGGCGACGGCCTCGGCGATCGCGGCCGATCGGGCCAGTTCGTTCTTCGCGGCGGCGGTACGCGGCGCCGACACCAGCAACTCGACCCGTCCGAGAGGCCTCCCGGCCGCGCTCGGCGCGGACTTCGCCTTGAACTCGGTGAAGGTGTACGCGCCGAGGTAGAAACCCTCCGCGGCCGCACCCAGGTCGAGTGCCGACAGCGTGGTCGCGGCGACGGCGGTCCCGGCGAGGGCGCGGGCCGCCGCGCCGGCCGACCCGCGGACCTGCTCCGCGTCGACGGCGTCCGGAGCGCCGAGGCCGACGGCGAGCACGCTCGACACCGTCATGCCCGCGGGGGCGGGAATCCGGGTGATCTCCTCGGCCTTGCCGGTCGCGCCGACCGCGACGAGGCCGTCGAGCACCGCCTCGGCGGTCGCGTCGTCGAGTACCTCACCGACCGAGGCCTCGGGTCCGTCGGGACCGGTGGTCAGGCCGATGACGAGAACGTCGACGCGCTTGGCGATCGAGCCCGCGAGGGCGAGCTCGGGGCCGAGCGGCGAATCGGTCGTGGCAGGGCTCACTGGATACTCCTGGGAAGTCGGTGATCGGTTGCCCGCAACTGTAGTTCGGTGCCGGTGCGCCCCGCGGGACGCACACTGGTGGGGGCCGCACCGCTCGCGGCGTGCGGACCTCGTGGTTCGGATGCGCCGACCGTGTACGGCGTCGACTAGCGTGGTGCCCCATGAGCGATGCGGAACTCCAGCAGGGACCCCTCCATGCCGTGCACACCGAGCTCGGCGCCACCTTCGCCCCGTTCGGCGGCTGGCAGATGCCGGTGTCCTACGCCGGCGTGGTGGCCGAGCACACGGCGGTCCGGGAGACGGCCGGCGTGTTCGACGTCAGCCACCTCGGCAAGGCGCTGGTGGCGGGACCCGGCGCCGCGGAGTTCGTGAATGCCTCGCTGACAAACGATCTCGGCAAGATCGGCCCGGGTCAGGCGCAGTACACGCTGTGCGCCACCGAGTCCGGCGGCGTGGTGGACGACCTGATCGCCTACTACGTCTCCGACGACGAGGTGTTCCTCGTGCCCAACGCCGCGAACACCGCCGCCGTGGTCGCGAAGCTGGCCGCCGAGGCGCCGGCCGGCGTGAGCGTGACCGATCAGCACCGCGACTTCGCGGTGCTCGCGGTCCAGGGCCCCAGGTCCGCGGAAATCCTTGCGGCGCTCGGACTTCCGTCGGACATGGAGTACATGGCGTTCGCCGACGCGACCTTCGGCGGACAGCCGGTGCGGGTGTGCCGGACGGGTTACACCGGCGAGCACGGCTACGAGTTGCTGCCCACCTGGGACGGCGCGGAGGCGGTGTTCCGGGCGCTGGTGACCGCGGTCCGGGCGATCGGCGGCGAGGTCGCCGGGCTCGGTGCCCGCGACACCCTGCGCACCGAGGCGGGTTACCCGCTGCACGGGCACGAGCTGTCGACGGAGATCTCGCCGCTGCAGGCGCGGTGCGGATGGGCGATCGGGTGGAAGAAGCCGCAGTTCTGGGGCCGCGAGGCGCTGCTCGCGGAGAAGGAGGCCGGCCCCGCGCGCAAGATGTGGGGCATCAAGGCGCTCGACCGCGGCGTCCTGCGGCAGGGCCAGTCGGTCCTGCGCGACGGTGCGCCGGTCGGCGAGACCACCTCGGGAACCTTCTCGCCGAGCCTCAAGGTCGGCATCGCGCTGGCCCTGATCGACTCGGACTCGGGAATCGCCGCCGGCGATCAGGTCGAGGTGGACGTGCGCGGGCGAGCGCTGCGATGCGAGGTGCTCACGCCGCCGTTCGTACCTCTGCACACCAAGTAGCCGCGACCCGGACTCGGCGATCGGTGCACGACATGGACCGGTGGCGAAAAATCGTGCGCGACGCGTTCGATAGGATCGCGCCATGACTGGTGTCCTCGAATTCACGCGTATCCCGCATCCCTCGCCCGCCTCCGAGGCGGAGCGCGCGCAGGTGCTGGCGTCGCCGGGATTCGGGAAGTTCTTCACCGATCACATGGTGACGATCGACTACACCGAGGGCGTGGGCTGGCACGACGCCACCGTGCAGCCTTACGGTCCGCTCTCTCTGGACCCGGCGTCCATGGTCCTGCACTACGGGCAGGCGATCTTCGAGGGTCTCAAGGCGTACCGGCAGCAGGACGGCACGATCTCCTCCTTCCGGGTCGGTTCCAACGCCGAGCGGCTGCGGACCTCCGCCCGCCGGATCGAGATGCCGGAGCTGCCCGAGGAGCTGTTCCTGCGCTCGGTCACCGAGCTGCTGGCAGTGGACAAGGACTGGGTGCCCGCCGCGGGCGGCGAGGACGCGCTGTACATCCGCCCGTTCATGATCGCCACCGAGGTGGGCCTCGGCGTGCGTCCGGCGAACCGGTACCGCTACCTGCTGATCGCCTCGCCCGCGGGTGCCTACTTCCCGAAGGGCGTCAAGCCGGTCAGCGTGTGGCTCTCGACCGAGTACGTGCGGGCCGCCCCGGGTGGCACCGGCGCGGCGAAGTTCGCCGGGAACTACGCGGCGTCTCTGGTCGCGCAGGCGCAGGCCGCCGACGAGGGCTGCGACCAGGTGGTGTGGCTGGACGCGACCGAACGCAAGTACGTCGAGGAGATGGGCGGGATGAACCTGTTCTTCGTCTTCGGCTCCGGTCCCGACGCGAAGCTGGTCACCCCCGAGCTGTCCGGCTCGCTGCTGCCGGGCATCACCCGCGACTCCCTGCTGACGCTCGCCGCCGACGCCGGCTTCGCGGTCGAGGAGCGCAAGATCAGCACCGACGAGTGGCGCGAGAAGGCCGCCTCCGGCGAGATCACCGAGGTCTTCGCGTGCGGCACCGCCGCCGTGATCACGCCCGTCGGCCGGGTCAAGTCCGCCACCGGCGAGTTCAGCATCGGCGGCGGCGAGCCCGGCGCGGTGACGATGGCGCTGCGCGACACCCTCACCGGCATCCAGCGCGGCACCTTCGCCGACACCCACGGGTGGATGAGCACGCTCGCCTGATCGACACCTCGACTGCGGCCCGCGACCTGGACGGTCGTGGGC
>NZ_JBHZAH010000200.1:0-4124 GCF_042754225.1 Rhodococcus sp. NPDC059234 | reverse complement strand
GATCGACTTCGAGCGCACGCGCCGTTCGCTCGTCGGTGCCGGTGCCCGATTTGACACCACTCGCCGCCGATGGTTGATTGGCAGGCGCAGCACCTCGTTAGGCGAGGCTCCTGCACGAACACAGGCCACTGATCTCACGACGTCGAGAGACGCCCAAGGTTAGGACAGATCTCCCCGGATTAAGGGGTGATCCAAAGTGGCTTCCCGGCGATCGGGACACGTCGTGCAGTGTCGAAGCTTTTACGTGGAGGTGTCGATATTCACGAAACAACATGCGTGATAACGATGTACGACCTCGAGTGCTCGCAGACCCATCAGTAGCACCGCCGTGTCCGGCACGCGGTGCCCGGCGCTCGAGGAGGTGACCACCGTGGACGAGCCCCCCAGTCGACAATCGACACACCGCATTTCGGCCGACGGTGGTTGCCGCGGAATCTGAGCCCGCACCCCTGTCGGTCCTTCCCTGCACGGCCAACACCGTGTCCACTCGCGCGACTGTGATTGTCGCGGAGCAAGTTTGCGCTGCGCGCCGCATGAGGCGCGTGCGCGCGGAGAAGGACCTGTCATGCCAATTTCCACCCTGTTCGCGATGCCGTCGCGGGCGAAGAAGACGCCGGAGCGTGCCCGTACCGTCGCATTGTCGCCGGCCGACACCGATGCGCTGGCGGCGATCGCCCGCCAGCGGGCCCCGGGCGTCTACGCCGAGTTCCGCACCGGCTACCACGGTCTGAGGTCGGATCAGCTCGACCGGCTGCGCAGGCAGTTCGGTCCCAACGAGGTACGCCACGATCGACCGGCACCCGCGATCGTGCAGTTCCTCGCCGCGTTCAAGAACCCCTTCGTGATGATCCTGATGTTCCTGTGCCTGGTCATGTACGGGACCGACGTGCTGTGGGCCGATCCGGCTGAGGGGCCGTCCTACATGGGTGTCGGCACGGTGGGGTTGATGGTCCTGCTCAGCGTCTCGCTGAGGTTCTGGCAGGAGTACCGCTCGGGCCGCGCCGCCGAGGCGCTCAAGGCGATGGTGACCACCACCGCGACGACCACCAGGCGGATCGACGACACCGTGGTGACCAGCGAGATCCCGATCGATCAGCTGCTGCCCGGCGACGTGATCTCGCTGGCCGCGGGCGACATGATCCCGGCCGACGTTCGGGTGGTGCGCGCCAAGGATCTTCAGGTCAACCAGTCGATGCTCAGCGGCGAGTCGGCGCCCGCCGAGAAGACCGCGGAGCCGGTCCACGCGGTGGACGGCCGGCGCATCCTCGACGCCGACAACCTGGCGTTCATGGGTACCTCGGTGGTGTCGGGATCGGCCACCGCCGTCGTGGTGAACACGGGCCGGCGCACCTTCTTCGGCGCGATGACCGCCGGCCTGAGCGGCGCACGACCGGAGACGAACTTCGACGTCGGTGTCCGGAAGGTCAGCTACCTGCTGATCAGGTTCATGGTCGTCATGGTGCCCGCCGTCTTCATCATCAACGGGCTCACCAAGGACTGGAGCCAGGCGTTGTTGTTCGGCGTCGCGACCGCGGTCGGACTGACGCCGGAGATGCTGCCTCTGATCGTGACCGCCAACCTCGCCAAGGGCGCGGTACACATGTCGAAGCACAAGGTGATCGTCAAGCACCTCAACGCTATTCAGAACTTCGGCGCGATGGACGTGTTGTGCACCGACAAGACCGGCACGCTCACCGAGGACCGCATCCTGCTGGAGGAACACCTGGACCCCGCGGGGCGGCGAAGCCCCGCGACGCTCCGGTTGGCGACGCTGAACTCGCACTTCCAGACCGGACTGCGCAACCTGCTGGACAAGGCCGTGCTGGAGGCCGCGGGCCGGCCGCTCACGGACTGGATCGCGCGCAACCACCGGATGATCGACGAGATCCCGTTCGACTTCGCGCGCCGTCGGATGTCGGTCGTCGTGGAGGACGGCGACATGGACCTGATGGTCACCAAGGGTGCCGTGGAAGAGGTTCTGGCGGTGTGTGATTCGGTTCTGCTCGAGGACACCGAGCAGGAGCTGACCCCGGGCCTGCTGTCGTCGCTGGACCGGTTGGTGGCGGGGCTGAACGGTGAGGGCAAGCGGGTGCTGGCGGTCGCGACCAAGCGCGTCCTTCCCGGTGACGCCCGGCGCGAGTACACGAGGTCGGACGAGTCCGGGCTGACCCTGGTCGGCTTCCTCACCTTCCTGGATCCGCCGAAGGCCTCGGCCGCAGCGGCCATCGATGCGCTGCGCACGCACGGCACCGCGGTCAAGGTGATCACGGGCGACAACGAACTGGTCGCCGAGACCGTGTGCGGGAAGGTCGGGATCGACGTGGGTGCGGTGGTCACCGGCGCTCAACTCGACGGACTCGACGACGCCGGGTTGGACGGCCTCGTGCGCGAGACCACCGTCTTCGCGAAGGTCGATCCCCTGCAGAAGGCCCGCATCGTGGAATCGCTTCAGCGGCTGGGGCACACGGTCGGATTCCTCGGCGACGGCGTGAACGACGCGCCCGCCCTGCGGGCGGCGGACGTCGGAATCTCCGTCGACACCGCCGCCGACATCGCCCGGGAGTCGGCGGACATCATCCTGTTGGAGAAGGACCTCGGGGTACTCGAACGCGGTGTGCTCGAGGGCCGTCGCACGTTCGGCAACATCCTCAAGTACATCAAGATGACGGCCAGCTCGAACTTCGGCAACGTATTCTCCGTGCTCGTCGCCAGCGCGATGCTGCCGTTCCTGCCGATGATCCCGGTGGTGCTGCTGGTCCAGAACCTGATCTACGACCTGTCCATGCTGGCGATCCCGTGGGACCGCGTCGATCGTGAGTTCCTGGCGAAGCCGCGCAAGTGGGAGACGCGGAGCCTGTCCCGGTTCATGGTGTTCATCGGCCCGATCAGCTCGATCTTCGACATCAGCACGTTCGCGGTCATGTGGTTCGTGTTCGCCGCCAACTCGCCCGAGCACGCGGCGTTGTTCCAGTCCGGCTGGTTCATCGAGTCGCTCATCTCCCAGACGCTCATCGTGCACATGATCCGGACACAGCGGATCCCCTTCCTCCAGTCACGTGCGTCGTGGCCGGTGCTGGTCACCACCGGGCTCGCCTGCGCGTTCGCGTTGGTGTTCCCGTTCACCGGGTTCGGGCACGCGCTCGGGCTGGTGTCGCTGCCCTGGACCTATTTCCCCTGGCTGGTGGGGACACTCGTCGCGTACTGCGTGGTCACCCAGATCGCCAAGGTCGCGTTCATCCGCCGCTTCGGCGGCTGGCTGTAAGGAGCAACGATGGACACCACGATCGTCCTGCTCCGGGTCGGACTGGGCCTCGGGCTCGGTGCCGCCGTGGGCATCGAGCGCCAGTGGCGAGCCCGCATGGCCGGGCTGCGGACCAACGCGTTGGTCAGTCTCGGGGCGACTCTGTTCGTGATCGTCGGCGCGTACAGCTTCGACGGACCGGGTGCGGATCCGACCCGGGTTGCGGCGCAGATCGTGTCGGGCATCGGCTTTCTCGGTGCCGGAGTGATCATGAAGCAGGGCGCCTCGATCACCGGACTGAACACGGCGGCGACCCTGTGGGCGACCGCGGCGGTCGGCGCCCTCGTCGGCGGCGGGATGTACGTCGTGGCCGTGATCGGCACGGCGGCGATCATGATCGCGAACACGCTGCTGCGGCCCGTCGGCCGGCTGATGGACCATCAGCCCGCCAAGGCAGGCCGCGAGTTGCCGCCGGCCGACTACCGATTCGAGGTGACGTGTCGCGAGGATGCGGAGGCGCACGTGCGGGGGCTGACGGTGCAGGCGATCACCCGTCCGGAGTTCCGCCTGCGCTCGCTGCAGTCCCGCGACGACCCGACCACCGGTCAGGTCGACGTGGTCGCCGAGCTGACCGCCCCGGAGCGTGACGATCGGCTGCTCGAGGCCGCGGTCAGTCGGCTCAGCCTCGAGCCGCTGGTCACCCACGTGCGGTGGTCGGTCGAGCAGGGCGACCGTGAGCCGCTGTTCGGGGCGGACTGAGTTCCCCGCCCGACGGAGGCTCCGGGGCCGAACCCTCCGAAAAGACGAGCGCGCGCCGCCCCCGGGTGGGTGGGGGGCGCCGGCGGGGGGGGGGGGGCCGGGGCCCGGCCGGGAGGCCCACGTC
>NZ_JBHZAH010000199.1:0-4157 GCF_042754225.1 Rhodococcus sp. NPDC059234 | reverse complement strand
GTCTTCCGGGACCGGATCCCACCGTCGAACTGTGCCGACCTGTCAGGCGCGGCCGAAGGCGAGCGCGACGTTGTGCCCACCGAATCCGAACGAGTTGTTGATTGCGAAATCGAAATCGCCGTTGCGGGGCTCGCCCTTGACAACGTCGAGGTCGATCTCTGGATCCTGGTTGTCGAGATTGAGCGTGGGGGGAATGACCCCGTCACGCACACTCAGGACCGTGAGCACCGATTCGAGCGCACCGACGGCGCCGATCGAGTGCCCGAGCGCGGACTTCGGTGCGTACACCGCAGCATGCGTACCGACCGCGGAGTTGATCGCCGCCGCCTCGGCGGTGTCGCCGATGGGCGTCGCGGTCGCATGCGCGTTCACATGCTTGATGTCGGCCTTGGTGAGGCCGGCGGTCTGGATGGCCCGGGTCATCGCCCGTGCCGCTCCGGTGCCCTCGGGGTGCGGCGCCACGATGTGGTAGCCGTCCGAGGTGATGCCCGCACCCAGCAGTCGTGCGTGGATGGTGGCACCGCGCGCCTTCGCGTGCTCCTCGGTCTCGAGGACCATCATCGCGCCCGCCTCGCCGAAGACGAATCCGTCGCGATCCTTGTCGAACGGGCGCGAGGCGCCCGCCGGGTCGTCGTTGCGGGAGCTGAGCGCCCGCATCATCGCGAAGCTCGCGATCGGCACGGGGTCGATGACACCCTCGACACCACCGGTGACGATGATGTCGGCGTCGCCCATGACCAGCATCCGGTACGCGTGAGCGATCGCTTCCGAACCGGACGAACACGCCGACACGGGGGTGATGACGCCCGCGCGGGCGCCGAGCTCGAGCCCGACCACCGCCGACGGACCGTTCGGCATCACCATCTGCACCGCGAACGGCGAGACCTTCCGGTAGCCGCCGGCCTTCATCTTGTCGACGGTGTCGATCAGTGCTTCGCCACCGCCGAGCCCGGTACCCAGGACGACGCCGAGGCGATCCTTGTCGACCTCGGGACTGCCCGCGTTCTCCCACACCTGGCGTCCGAGCACGAGGGCGAGACGCTCCACGAAGCTCATCCGCCGGATCTCTACACGGGAGAGGGAATCGTCGGGGCTCACCTTGAGGTGACCACCGATTCGGACGGGGAGATCGAACTCCTCGATGAATGGATCGTCGAGGATCCCGATTCCGGATTCGCCGGCGAGCAGGCCCTTCCACGTGGCATCCACGTCACCAGCGATCGACGTCGAGGCCGCGAGGCTTGTGACGACGACGTTGGGGAAGTTCCTGGTGGAAGTCACGGGCGAGCTCACTCCTCGTTCTTGGCGGCGTCGAGCTTGGCCTGGACGGCGGCGGCGGCGTCGCCGCCCTCGGCCTCGAGCTTCTGGATGTACGCGACGGCGTCGCCGACGGTGCGCAGGCTGGCGAGATCCTCGTCCGGGATCTTGACGCCGTACTTGTCCTCGGTCTGGACGGCGATCTCGACCATGGACAGCGAGTCGATGTCGAGGTCGTCGACGAAGGACTTCTCGATGGTCACCTCGGACGGCTCAATACCGGTGACCTCCTCGATGATCTCGGCGAGTCCGGCAATGAGTTGTTCCTGGCTGGCGGCCACTGGGTGGCTCCCTTCTCGGTTGGTGTTCTCTTCGGGTCCTGCAATCGGCCGGTGAGCAGAATGGCCGATCTCGTGCAAGTTGTGCGTGGTGCGAGTTCCTCGATGTCCCTGAGGACGGTGAGGTTGTACCCGACTCAGGTGAACTGCGATAGTCCGTCCAGATCGTCGGGGGTCTTGAGGGCGAGCGTCGGCGTGCCGCGCATCTCGCGCTTGGCGATGCCGACCAGGGTTCCGGCCGGGGGAAGCTCGACGATTGCGGTGGCCTCGGCGGTGCGGAGGTACTCGGTGCACAGATCCCAGCGCACCGGCTTGGTCACCTGTGCGGCCAGCTTGGCCAGCGCGTCGGCGCCGGAGGTGACCGGCTGACCGTCGGAGTTGGACAGCAGGATGCGGGTCGGCTCCGACGGGACGATGCGCGAGGCCGCCTCGGTGACCGCGTCCTGGGCCGGACCCATGAACGCGGTGTGGAAGGCGCCCGCCACGGGAAGGGCCCGGACCCGAGCCTTCTCCGGCGGGTTCGCGGCCAGCTCCGCGAGGGCGCTCAGCAGGCCGGCCGCGACGATCTGACCGGCCGCGTTGCGGTTCGCGGGTGCGAGTCCGAGTTCGTCGAGGCGGGCGAGGACGGTGTCCTCGTCGCCGCCGAGGACCGCCGACATGCCGGTCGGCTCGAGCGCACAGGCCTTCGCCATCTCGGCTCCGCGCAGCGCGGCGAGCGCGACCGCGTCGTCGGCGGAGATGACCCCGGCGATGGCGGCGGCGGCCAGCTCGCCGACCGAGTGGCCGGCGGTGATCAGGTCCGCGGGGGCCTGGCCGCGGCGGTCGAGTTCCTCGAACGCCAGCAGTGCGGCGGCCACCACGAGGGGCTGGGTCACCGCGGTGTCGGTGATCTCCTCCGCGGTCGCGGTGGTGCCGAGACGGGTGAGGTCGAGTCGGGACGCCTTCGACCAGATGGCGAGACGATCGGCTGTGCCCGGCAGCTCCAGCCAGGGGCTGAGCATGCCGGGAGTCTGGGACCCCTGACCTGGGGCGAGCAACGCAATCACAGGACTAAGGGAACACCGTTCGGGGGCCCTCGTGAGGTGTTGTTGGCCATCAACCTTGGACAAGTGTTTTGTGGAATTTCCACAAAACGGCACGTCGGCGTCCGCTATCGCGATTGGACGGTCGTCCGTTACAGGCCCAATCCACGGATTGTTGCGGATGTTACTGAAGTGGCAGAAAGTGCCGATTCGTGACGAGTTTGAGTCAGTCTTCCGACTGTTGCTGCGATTCGGAGTACGTACGCGTCCCGTGGGTTTGTCGGATCCCTCCCAGTCACCTCGGCGATTTTCTTCAGTCGGTATCGCACGGTATTTGGATGGACGAACAGTTGGCGGGCGCAGGTCTCGACCGCGGCACCGCAGTCCAGATACGCGTCGAGAGTGTCCGTCAGGGCCGAACCCGAGGTGGCCAACGGCTGGACGAGCAGGTCGTTGAGGGAGTCCAGCGCGGCCCGGTCGCCGAGCAGGGCCCGCTCGGGTAGAAGTTCGGCGGCGTGCACCGGTCGCGGCGCTCCGCGCCAGCCGGCGACGGCCTCCATTCCGGCCAACGCCTCGACCGCGCTGAAGTGCGCGGCGCCGAGCGTGGGCGTGGTCGGTCCGATCACCACCGGGCCGGCCGAGAAGTTGGTCAGCAGGTCGGTGAGGAAGGGCCGGTTCGTCTGGGACTGCTGCAGGTCGCCGCTGACCACCATGACCAACCGCGACCCCTGGACCACCGCGAGCGCCGCCCGGCCGTGCTTCTGGGCGGTGGTGTGCACGGTCGAGACCACCGACACGCCCTGGTCGGGCGGTGGCGTCCCGACCAGCACGGTGGCCGGCGCGTTGGCATCCCAGTTCAGCGTCGCCGCGCGCGAGAGCATGTCCGGACCGCTGTCGCCGCGCACGACGGCGTCGACCACCAGTGCCTCGAGGCGCGTGTCCCAGGCGCCGCGCGATTCGGCCGCGCTCGCGTACACCGAGGCCGCCGTGAAACCCAGCTCCCGGCCGTAGCGCAGCACCGCCTCGGTCAGCGCGACGAGCTGGCGTTCGTTGCGGGCCAGTGCGGGCAGCCACTGCTCGAAGAACTCCATCGCCACCCGGACCATGTCCACCGTCTGACGCAGCGTCAGCCGTCGGGCCAGGTCCTGCGGGATCACCTGGAAGGCGTCGAGGCTGAACCGGATGTCGCTCTCGGGGTTCTGCAGCCACTCGAGGAAGTTCACCACGGCGGTCTGCACGAGCAGCTGGACGCTGGCGCGCTGGTCCGCGTCGAGGTCGCCGAAGAAGGGCAGCTGATCCTGCATGGAGGTCACGGCCTCGGTCGACAGTCGACCCGAGAACTGTTTGACGCGCCGCAGCAGGGCGTCGGGCAGCGGGTCGCGGGTCTGGCGGGTGCGAACGAAGGCGGGGGACGGGGCGGGGCGGTGCGCGTCGTCGCCGCGCGTCACCGACTGCGCGTCGTCGCCCGACGGTGTCGCCGCGGCGGACTCCTGCTCACCCATAACACCGAAACGTACGCCCTTCCCGGACCGTACCGGCA
>NZ_JBHZAH010000198.1:0-4166 GCF_042754225.1 Rhodococcus sp. NPDC059234 | reverse complement strand
CCCGCACCCATTGCTGGGGCGGGGGCCGTTTCCACGAACTACGCGTCGGTCCCGACGCGACTACGCGCTAGCGGTAGTCGGTCCCGACGCGACTACGCGCTAGCGGTAGTCGGTGCTGAACCCGTAGTCGTCCAGCGGAACCGCAGCACCGGTGCCCTGGCCGAAGCCTTCCGGGCTGTAGTACTGGTCGTCGTAGGACGGCACGGCGTACGCCGCGGCGCGCGCCTCCTCGGTCGGCTGCACCTGGATGTTCCGGTACCGGTTGATGCCGGTGCCGGCCGGGATCAGCTTGCCGATGATCACGTTCTCCTTGAGACCGATCAGCTTGTCCGAGCGGCAGTTGATCGCCGCATCGGTCAGCACGCGAGTGGTCTCCTGGAAGGACGCCGCCGACAGCCACGAGTCGGTCGCCAGCGAGGCCTTGGTGATACCCATGAGCACCGGACGACCGGCGGCGGGCTCACCACCCTCGGCGACGACGCGGCGGTTGGACGCCTCGAACTCGGCCCGCTCGGTGAGCGATCCGGGCAGGAACTCGGTGGCACCGGAGTCGATGATCGTCACGCGACGCAGCATCTGGCGCACGATCACCTCGATGTGCTTGTCGTGGATCGACACACCCTGGCTCCGGTACACCTCCTGGACCTCGTTGACCAGGTGGATCTGCACCTGGCGCGGGCCCATCACGCGCAGCACCTCGTGCGGGTCGGCAGCACCCTCCATGAGCTGCTGGCCGACCTCGACGTGGTCGCCGTCCGACAGCAGTCGCTCGGAGCCGTCGTCGTGCTTGAACACACGCAGACGCTGACGCTTCGACAGCTTGTCGTACACGACCTCTTCGCCGCCGTCGTCCGGGACGATGGTGATCTTGTAGAAGCGGTCGCCGTCCTCGAGCTGCACGCGGCCGGTGACGTCGGCGATCGGGGCCTTGCCCTTCGGGACGCGGGCCTCGAACAGCTCCTGGACACGCGGCAGACCACCGGTGATGTCGGCGGCACCCGCCGCACCACCCTGGTGGAAGGTACGCATGGTCAGCTGCGTACCGGGCTCACCGATCGACTGCGCGGCGACGATACCGACGGCCTCGCCGATGTCGACGAGCTTGCCGGTCGCCATCGAGCGGCCGTAGCACGTGGCGCAGACGCCGGTGCCGGTGGTGCAGGTGAGCACGGAGCGCACCTTCACCTCGGTGATGCCCGCCGCGAGCAGCGCGTCGATCGCCGGGTCGCCCAGGTCGTGGCCGCGCTCGACGATCACGTTGCCGTTCTCGTCCACCGCGTCCGCCGCCAGGGTGCGGGCGTACGTGCTGGTCTCCACGTGTGCATCGCGGATGACGGAGCCGTCCGGCTGCTTCTCCGAGATCGTGGTGACGATGCCGCGCTCGGTGCCACAGTCCGTCTCGCGCACGATGACGTCCTGCGAGACGTCCACCAGACGACGGGTCAGGTAACCCGAGTCGGCGGTACGCAGCGCGGTGTCGGCCAGACCCTTACGGGCACCGTGCGTGTTGATGAAGTACTCGAGAACGGTCAGGCCTTCCTTGAAGGAAGACTTGATCGGCCGCGGAATGAACTCACCCTTCGGGTTCGTCACCAGGCCCTTCATGCCGGCGAGCGACCGAACCTGCGTCATGTTGCCGGCGGCGCCGGACTTCACGATCATCGGGATCGGGTTGTCGTCGGGGAAGTGCGCCTCCATGGCCTTGCCGACCTCGTCGGTGGCCTCGGACCAGATCTTCACCAGGGCGCTGTTGCGCTCGGCGTGGTTGAGGGCACCGCGCTGGTACTTCTTCTCGATCTGGTCGGCCTGCGCCTCGAAGGACTCCACGATCTGGGTCTTCTCCGGCGGCACCAGGACGTCCGAGATCGACACGGTGACACCCGAGCGGGTGGCCCAGTAGAAGCCGGCGTCCTTGAGCTTGTCGACGGTCTGCGCGACCACGATCATCGGGTAGCGCTCGGCGAGATCGTTGATGATCGTCGCCTGACGCTTCTTCGGCATCTGCTCGTTCACGAACGGGTAGTCCGCGGGGAGCAGCTCGTTGAACAGCACGCGGCCGAGGGTGGTCTCGGCGATCCAGCTGTCGCCGTAGTTCCAGCCCTCGTCGCCGAAGAGCTCGTCCTCGATCTCGCGCGACGGACGCTGCGTGGTCAGGCGGACCTTGATCTTCGCCTGCACCGCGAGCGCGCCGCGGTCGACGGCCATGATGGCCTCGGCCGGCGAGGAGTACACACCGGTCTCGGCCTGGTCCTTCGACGCCGCGACCAGCTCGCCCTCGGCACCCTCGTCCAGACGGGTCAGGTGGTACAGACCGGTCACCATGTCCAGACGCGGCATGGCCAGCGGACGACCCGACGCGGGCGAGAGGATGTTGTTCGAGGACAGCATCAGGATGCGGGCCTCGGCCTGCGCCTCCGCGGACAGCGGCAGGTGCACGGCCATCTGGTCACCGTCGAAGTCGGCGTTGAACGCCTCACACACGAGCGGGTGCAGCTGGATGGCCTTGCCCTCGACGAGCTGAGGCTCGAACGCCTGGATGCCGAGGCGGTGCAGCGTGGGTGCACGGTTGAGCAGCACCGGGTGCTCGGCGATGACCTCTTCGAGGACGTCCCACACCTGAGCACGCTGACGCTCGACCATCCGCTTGGCGGACTTGATGTTCTGCGCGTGGTTCAGGTCGACCAGGCGCTTCATCACGAACGGCTTGAACAGCTCGAGCGCCATCAGCTTCGGCAGACCGCACTGGTGCAGCTTGAGCTGCGGGCCGACGACGATGACCGAACGGCCCGAGTAGTCGACGCGCTTGCCGAGCAGGTTCTGACGGAAACGACCCTGCTTGCCCTTGAGCAGGTCGCTCAGGGACTTCAGCGGGCGGTTGCCCGGACCGGTGACCGGCCGGCCACGACGACCGTTGTCGAACAGCGCGTCCACGGACTCCTGCAGCATCCGCTTCTCGTTGTTGACGATGATCTCGGGGGCACCGAGGTCGATCAGTCGCTTGAGGCGGTTGTTGCGGTTGATCACGCGGCGGTACAGGTCGTTCAGGTCGGAGGTGGCGAAACGGCCACCGTCGAGCTGAACCATCGGCCGCAGCTCCGGCGGGATCACCGGGACGGCGTTGAGGACCATGCCCATCGGCGAGTTGCCGGTGGACTGGAACGCCGCGACGACCTTGAGCCGCTTGAGTGCGCGCAGCTTCTTCTGGCCCTTGCCGCTGCGGATGGTCTCCCGAAGGATCTCCGCCTCGGCGTCGATGTCGAAGACCTCCATCAGCTTCTGGATGGACTCCGCGCCCATCGCGCCGGTGAAGTACTCGCCGTAGCGGTCGACCAGCTCGCGGTACAGACCCTCGTCCACGATGAGCTGCTTGACGGCCAGCTTGGTGAAGGTGGTCCAGATCTCCTCGAGCCGGTCCAGCTCACGCTGCGCCCGGTCACGGAGCTGGCGCATCTCGCGCTCGCCGCCGTCCTTGACCTTGCGGCGGACGTCGGACTTGGCACCCTCGGCCTCGAGCTCGGCGATGTCGGCCTCGAGCTTCTGGGCGCGGGCCTCGAGGTCGGCGTCGCGCTGGTCGGCGACCGACTTCTTCTCGACCTCCATCTCGGCCTCGAGCGTGGAGAGCTCGTTGTGGCGGAGCTCGTCGTCGACGCCGACGATGACGTAGGCGGCGAAGTAGATGATCTTCTCGAGATCCTTCGGCGCCAGGTCCAGCAGGTAGCCGAGCCGGCTCGGCACTCCCTTGAAGTACCAGATGTGGGTGACGGGAGCGGCGAGCTCGATGTGGCCCATGCGCTCGCGACGCACCTTCGCGCGGGTCACCTCGACGCCGCAGCGCTCACAGATGATGCCCTTGAAGCGGACGCGCTTGTACTTACCGCAGTAGCACTCCCAGTCCCGGGTGGGGCCGAAGATCTTCTCGCAGAAGAGGCCGTCCTTCTCGGGCTTGAGCGTGCGGTAGTTGATGGTCTCCGGCTTCTTGACCTCGCCGAACGACCACTGACGGATGTCCTCAGCGGTGGCAAGGCCGATGCGGAGTTCATCGAAGAAGTTGACGTCGAGCACGTAACTTCCTTTCCCCAGAGGGATTATGGTGTGCGCTTCTCAGCGCCTACCTGTCTGCCAAATTCAAATGTGGGCTACGCCCCCGGGCCGCGGAACCCCGCGGC
>NZ_JBHZAH010000197.1:0-4274 GCF_042754225.1 Rhodococcus sp. NPDC059234 | reverse complement strand
GTCCAAGTATGCGCCCTTTCTGGAACTAGTCAAGAAAACGGCGAAGGGGGTCGCCCGCGCATCTCGCGGGCAACCCCCTTCGCCGCCACCTCAGGCGTCGAGCGCGGCGAGAGCCTTCGCCACTCCCTCCCCGTAGGCCGGGTCGCACTTGGTGCAGTTCTCGATGTGCCGCTTGACGATCTGCTCGTCGACGCCGTGGATGTTGCGGGCGGTGTTCTCGAACAGCGCCTGCTTCTGGTCGGCGCTCATGTTGTTGAACAGCACCCGCGGCTGCGAGTAGTAGTCGTCGTCGTCCGCACGGTAATCGAAGTGGTCGGCCACCGCGCCGACAGCCTGCGCCGGCTCGCGGTACTGCGGCTGCTCCTGCCACTTGCCGTAGGAGTTCGGCTCGTAGTGCAGCGAGCTGCCGTTGTTGCCGTCCACGCGCATCGCACCGTCGCGGTGGAAGTTGCTCACCGGACACTTCGGCGCGTTCACCGGGATCTGGAAGTTGTTGACGCCCAGCCGGTACCGCTGCGCGTCACCGTAGGAGAACAACCGGCCCTGCAGCATCCGGTCCGGGGAGAAGCTGATGCCGGGCACCACGTGCGCGGGGTTGAACGCCGCCTGCTCGACGTCGGCGAAGTAGTTGTCGGGGTTGCGGTTGAGCTCCCACTCACCGACCTCGATCAGCGGGTAGTCGCCCTTCGGCCACACCTTGGTCAGGTCGAACGGGTGGTACGGCACCTTCGCGGCGTCGGCCTCGGGCATGATCTGCACACACAGCTTCCACTTCGGGAAGTCGCCCCGCTCGATCGCGTCGTACAGGTCGCGCTGGTGGCTCTCGCGATCGTTGCCGACGAGCTCGGCGGCCTCGGCGTCGGTCAGGTTCTCGATGCCCTGCTGAACCCGGTGGTGAAACTTGACCCAGAACCGCTCGCCCGCAGCGTTGATGAAACTGAAGGTGTGCGAACCGAATCCGTGCATGTGCCGGTACGAGGCAGGGAGGCCGCGGTCACTCATCACGATCGTCACCTGGTGCAACGCCTCCGGCAGCGAAGACCAGAAGTCCCAGTTGTTGTTGGCGCTGCGCATGTTGGTGCGCGGGTCGCGCTTGACCGCGTGGTTGAGGTCCGGGAACTTGAGCGGGTCGCGGAAGAAGAAGACCGGGGTGTTGTTGCCGACGAGGTCCCAGTTGCCTTCCTCGGTGTAGAACTTGACCGCGAATCCACGGATGTCACGCTCGGCGTCGGCGGCGCCGCGCTCACCCGCGACGGTCGAGAACCGGGCGAACAGTTCGGTCTTCTTGCCGACCTCGGAGAAGATCTTCGCGGTGGTGTACTTGGTGATGTCGTTGGTGACAGTGAAGGTGCCGAACGCGCCGGATCCCTTGGCGTGCATGCGTCTTTCGGGGATGACCTCGCGGTCGAAGTGCGCGAGCTTCTCGAGGAACCACACGTCCTGCAGCAGCTGCGGCCCGCGCGGGCCCGCGGTGGCGACGTTCTGGTTGTCGGGCACCGGTGCTCCGACCGCGGTGGTCAGCTTGGCATCGGTGTTCTTCGGATCAGAGCTCATGCGTGTGGATCCCTTCCCTACTCGCCGCGCCAGCAGGCGTCGGCACTCGTTTGGCGTTGGACCTCGGTCGGACCTGCGTCCGACGGCGGCGTGACCGATCGGATGCCGGGGCACCCGACGCGGGGCTGGAACTCGGTCACGACTACCACTGCAACACCTTTTCTGGAATTAGTCAAGAAAAGACGGACGGGGTCTTCCCGAACAGCTTCCACCCTCGCCGCATCGCGCGCCCGGCGAACGCGTCACCGAGTTGCAAACGTGTCGCGATGCGCCGACGGACTCGTACCCAACACCCGCCCGAAGTGCAACCTCAGCGAAGCCGCCGACCCGAAGCCGGACTCCCCCGCCACCGAATCCACGCTCAGTTCGGTAGTTTCGAGCAGCACGCGGGCCCGGTCCAACCGTTGACCGATCAGCCACTGTTGCGGACTCTGGCCGGTTCGCTCGCGGAACTGACGGGTGAAGGTGCGCCGGGTCAGCAGCACCGCGCGCGACCAGTGGTCGAGGTCGACCGGTTCGGACAGGTGCAGCCGCGCCCACACCATCGCCCGCTCGATGGCGTCCTCCCCGTCCTCCCGGGGCGCGGGCAGCGGGATGAACTGCGCCTGCGACCCGCTCCGATGCGGGGCCAGCACCAGACGCCTGGCCAGTTCGGCGGCCACACCGGCACCGAAGTCCGATCGGACCAGGTGCAGGCAGCAGTCGAGGGCGGCCGCCGTGCCCGCCGAGGTCACTACGTCGCCGAGGTCCGACCACAGCACGTCGGATCGCACCCGCACCCGCGGGTACCGCCGCGCCAGCTCGTCCGCCGCGTGCCAGTGCGTCGCGGCCTCACGCCCGTCGAGGATCCCGGATTCGGCGATCGGGAAGGCACCGAGGCACAGTCCGACGACCCGGGTACCGCGTTCGTGTGCACCGCGGATCGCGTCGAGCAGCGGTCGGGACGGCGGTCGGTCGCGCACCCAACTGGGAACGACGACGGTGTCGGCCGAGGCGATCTCGTCGAGGGAGTGCGCGACGGAGATGTCGAAGCCGGCCTCGCTCGGAAAGGTGCCCGGCGCTTCCGCACATATCGACACCCGATAGCGCGACGCCTCGGGCCCGCCGTGGCCGAAGACCAACGCGGGCACGGACAGGTGAAACGGGCTGATGCCGGGAAACGCGATCACCGCGACTGACCTGACCATGGCCCGATCTTAGTGAAAAGTGTCCTCCGGGCCACTGGCCTGTCGCCTCGCCGCCCCCGATGCTGGGTACATGACATCGACAGCGCAGCATTCGGAATCCGTGAACTCTCCTGTCGGCCACGGTGTTCGGGCCGTCCTGGTCGGCGGACCCACGCTCCACCTGAGGGTCGGCGGCCTGAGCATCCTCACCGACCCGACGTTCGACCGGCCCGGCAGCTACCCCGGCCCGGTCACCCTCACCAAACTGGCCCCCGCCGCTCTCACACCGGACGCCCTCGGCCACGTCGACCTGGTCCTGCTCTCGCACGACCAGCACGCGGACAACCTCGACGACGGCGGACGAGGACTGCTGGCCGAGGTCGACACCGTCCTGTCGACTCCCGAGGCCGCGGGCCGCCTCCCCGGAGTTCTCGGGCTGGCGCCCTGGCAGCGCACCACCCTCACGCGACCGGACGGACGGGCGCTCGACGTCGTCGCCGTGCCTGCCCTGCACGGACCGGACGGGTGCGAGCCGATCAGCGGAACGGTCACGGGATTCGTCCTGAGCGGCGACGAGGTTCCCACCATCTACGTCTCCGGGGACAACGCGTCGGTCGAACTCACCCGGGAGATCGCCGACCGGGTCGGGCCGATCGACGTCGCGGTGCTCTTCGCGGGCGCCGCGGACGTCGGCCGCTTCCCGACGCCGGTGACGCTGACCTCCACGGCGGCCGTCGAGGTCGCCCGGATCCTCGACCCCGCGGTCGTGGTTCCCGTGCACACCGACGGTTGGGCCCATTTCACCGAGGGCGTGGACAGATTCGTGGCGGCCTTCGAGGAGGCCGGTCTCGCCGACCGGACGCGGATTCCGACGCCGGGCGTCGCCTTCGACCTCTGACGTCGGCCGCCCCGGCGAACCGCCCACATTTCACCCGGTCAGGGTGACGCGGGCCGCGGTTGCCGTTCCTAGCGTGAGGTTCATGTCCACAGACACCACGAAGGCGGTCGCCACCGTAGCCCTGATCGCGGTCGTCCTCACCGCCGCCCCGATCATCCTCGCGCTCATCTTCTGATCAGCGCCCCGACTCGATCGAAGGAACCCATGGACGACAACACTCCCGGGGGCTGGGGCGTTTTCGCCGGCCTCGTACTCATCATGATCGGCACCTTCAACGCCATCGAAGGCATCGTCGCGCTCGCCGCACCCTCCCGGCTCTTCGTCGGCGAGGAGAAACTGGTCATCCTCGACTACGACCGCTGGGGTTGGGTGCTCCTCGTCTGGGCCGTCCTGCTGATCGTGGGCGGGGGTGCCCTGCTGGCCGGAGCCACGTGGGCTCGGGTCTTCGCCGTGACCCTCGCGCTGTTGAACGCGATCGGTCAGCTCACCTGGATCGGCACCCAGCCATGGTTGTCGGTCCTGCTGATCGCGCTCAACGTCGGCGTCATCTGGGGCCTCACCGCGGGCTGGCCCGCGAACCGCCAGACCTCGCAGCAGACGCCGGCCTGACATCGGCGTACGTCTCGCCCGCCGTCCGCACCCGAGGGGCCGGACGG
>NZ_JBHZAH010000196.1:0-4379 GCF_042754225.1 Rhodococcus sp. NPDC059234 | reverse complement strand
CGCCTGCTCCGTGCAGGCGGCGGCATCGTCGTCTCCGGCCGCGTCCGCTCAGTTCATTTCGGCGGACCGGCTCCCGGACGTGCGGCCGCGAACACGGCGACCGGTTCCTGCCAGCGCCCCGTCCGCGCACTGCGTGCTCGCCACCGCTGCCAGGCGGGTGCGCACCTCCTCGGGGAACGGGGTCACCCGCCTCGAACAGAGGTCGACGTGCAGGTCCAGCTGCTCTCCCGTCGCGGCTCGGTGCCCTGCCGTGACACCCACAACTCGTGAGAGAAGTCCAGCCGCTTCTCGTCGGCGCCCACGAGCCACGAGTGCACCCCCATCTCGTCACCGCGCCGCAGTTCGCGTTCGTAGACGACGTGGCTCTCGGCGACGACCTTGCCGCAGTGCGTGCGTTCGACGTCGTCGTCGCCCCGGCCGAGTCGGGTGGTGAACGCGTGCCGCTGACGTGGAAATTTGAGACGAGCACCAGGGGGTAGCAACGCGAATAGGACAGAGATCGCCCTAGATTTTGAGACAAACCAGGGTTCGCTCGTCGATACGGCAGAGGGCCGGGTCACGGACTCCATGACCGAGCCGCCCGCGCACGAGTGGCTGCTGCTCAGCCGACAACACTTGCCGTACAGCAGCTCCTTCGACTACCTGTGCGCCGGTCCACGGGTCCGGACCTTCTGTCGACTGCTCGGCCAACACTGCCAACACTGCCAACACTGACAGGCGATTCATCCGGTCTTGGGTAGGAACAACGTCATACGGCGTCCCAATCGGCATTCGAGAGTGGGGACGTCGTCGGTACCGAGCGTGAGAGGTGTTGTCGGCGGCGAGGTTGCAGCCCGAAGCCCCGGGGTTTCAGGGTTAGCGTTTCGGCAATTTGCAGCCGGTAAGCCTCAGTGGGCGTCAGGTCGTAGCGGTGAAGGAGCAGGCCGAGCGTCAATACCGCTTCGTGCAAGGCGAACTGGCGGCCAATACAGGCACGCTGGCCCGTCCCAAAGGGTTTGTACACGTGCGGGGGTCGAGCTTTGGCCTTGCCGGGGGCGAAGCGGTCGGGATCGAACCGGTCCGGCTCTGGCCAGACCGTCGGGTCGCGGTGCGCGAGAGGCAGCAGCACCACCGCCCAGTCGCCCTGCCGCATTCGATAGCGGCCGCCCAGCACGGTATCGGTGCGCGCTTCGCGGAGGTAGGCGGGCACGGTGGGCCAGAGCCGCAGGGCCTCGTCTAGTACTGCGCGTACGTAGCGCAGTCTGGCGATGTCGGCGAAGGTGGGTTCGGGGTCCTCGGCGTGGCCCCACAGGGCGTCGACTTCGGCCTGGGCTCGCGCCATCACCTGTGGGTGTGCAGTGAGGTAATACAGGGCGAATGACAATGCTCCGGAGGTGGTTTCGTGCCCGGCGATCACGAAGGTGATGATCTGTTGGCGGACGTTGACCGGGTCAAGGCGAGCACCGGTGTCCGGATGGGCGGAGTGCAGCATTCGGTCGAGCAGGTCGGGCGTCTCGGACGTCGCTCCGGCGAGGCGAGCGGCGATGACGTCGTCGACGGTGCGCTCCAACAACGCGACATCGGCTCGGTGCCGCCGGGCCGAGCCGGCCACGGCTCGGCGGACCGGTGCCAGCCACCGGGAGTCGGGGAAGTTGCCGTAACGCAGGGTCCGGTTCATGGCGGTGACGAAGGGGTGCGGTCTGTCGCGGTCGAAGGCGTCGAACCGGTAGCCGAATCCCGTGCGCCCGATCGTTTCCAGTGTCATGCGGGTCATGTCGGCGGACACGTCGACGTGCTGCTGGCGCCGGGCAGCGGTGTCCCAGCGGGCCAGCAGCTGGCGGGCAACGGCGAGCATCGTTGCGTGGTAGCCCAGCATCGCCTCACGGGTGAACGCCGGCATCAAAATGTCGTGAGCGAGTTGCCAGTTCGGTTCGTCGTTGTCGGCGGTGAACAGTGCGTCTCCGACGATCTGGCGTAACGCGTAGATGTGCAGACCCGTGTTCTTTGCGAAGCGGGTTTCATCGTTGAGTTCGGCGACTAGGTCGGCTCCGCCCACCATGACGATGTCGGTACCAAGCAGTCTGCGCACCGCGATCGGCCCGAGACCGCTCAGCATCCACATCGACGACTGGAGCGGGGTGCGGGGATTGAGGCCCACCACATCCCCGAGAAACGGCAGCCGATACGGGGGATGGGGCAGGGAGGATGCGTCCACGACCTACCGGCCCTTCCGTCTATTGAAAGAGATCAATAAGAGATCCTGCCGCCTCCGTTGAGACGACATCGGTAAGACTGAACGGTATGCGAACGCGCCTCAACCCGCGCAGCGGCGCGCCCGAGAAATAGTCAAATCCTGTGGCTCTGAGGTCCTCAACCTGGGGAACCGGGTGTAGCCAGGCTTGTGCGCACGGCCACTATGAGTGAGTTTCCCAGCGTCAACGACGTCACCGCGGGTCTCATTGGATTGGAAGGCTCGAGGCACTTGCTCCAAAGTCGCAATTTCCGACTTTCACCCCACTCTCAGGCGATGACGGCGCATACCTGTCTCAACAATTCGGCAAATGTCCGATTCCTGTCTCAACATCTCAACATGTCCGACTTTGTGTCGAGTTTCGGTGTCCGCGGCAACGCGGCGTGGGCGTCGTAGATCACCAACCTGTAGAAGCGGGCGTTCATGTGCCCGTTGACGTCGATCCACTCCCCCGGAACCGTGCTGCGCAGACTCCGATACGGGCCCGCTGCGAACGGGGAACTGTCCGTGTTCTGCTTCCTCACCGCGGGACCGTCGACACCGATCGATGCTGCGAACGCCGCCGCCGCGCCGGACACCTGTGTCCGCCGACCCGGTCCGCCGAGTCCAGGGTGCGAGACCTGAACTTTCGTTCGCCCGTCGCGCAGGGAAAGGTGTAGGGCATGACCGACAACACCTCTGCCCCCGCGCGGGCTCAGATCGGAGTCACCGGACTCGCCGTCATGGGCTCGAACATCGCCCGCAACTTCGCCCGTCGCGGCCACACCGTCGCCCTGCACAACCGAAGCGTCGCCAAGACCGACGCCCTGATCGCCGAGCACGGCGCCGAGGGCGACTTCGTTCGCACCGAGACCGTCGAGGAGTTCGTCGGTGCGCTGCAGAAGCCGCGCCGCGTGCTCATCATGGTCAAGGCCGGCGAGGCCACCGACGCGGTGATCGAGGAACTCGCCGCGGCGATGGAGCCG
Source organism: Rhodococcus sp. NPDC059234 (assembly GCF_042754225.1). Taxonomy (NCBI): domain Bacteria; kingdom Bacillati; phylum Actinomycetota; class Actinomycetes; order Mycobacteriales; family Nocardiaceae; genus Rhodococcus; species Rhodococcus sp. NPDC059234. Next base: position 1,184 of record NZ_JBHZAH010000196.1, on the reverse strand, counting down.
GGCGACATCATCATCGACGGCGGAAACGCCTTGTACACCGACACGATTCGTCGCGAGGCCGCGCTGCGTGAGCGCGGACTGCACTTCGTCGGCGCCGGCATCTCGGGCGGCGAGGAGGGCGCGCTCAACGGCCCGTCGATCATGCCGGGCGGGCCGAAGGAGTCCTACGCGGCGCTCGGTCCCCTGCTCGAGTCGGTCGCCGCGGTGGTCGACGGCACCCCGTGCTGCACCCACATCGGCCCCGACGGCTCGGGCCACTTCGTGAAGATGGTGCACAACGGCATCGAGTACGCCGACATGCAGCTGATCGGCGAGGCGTACAACCTCTTCCGCGACGCGCTCGGCCTCGACGCCGGGCAGATCGCCGACGTGTTCACCGAGTGGAACGCCGGCACGCTCGAGTCCTACCTGATCGAGATCACCGCCGAGGTGCTGCGGCAGAAGGACGCCGCGACGGGTCAGGCCCTCGTGGACGTCATCGTCGACGCCGCCGAGCAGAAGGGCACGGGCCGCTGGACGGTCAAGTCCGCGCTCGACCTCGGCGTGCCGGTGACCGGCATCGCCGAGGCAGTCTTCGCCCGCGCGCTGTCCGGTTCCCGCGAGCAGCGCAAGGCCGCGGTCGGTCTCGCGTCCGGCGCCCTGGGCGACAAGCCGGGCGACGTCGCACAGTTCACCGAGGACATCCGCGCGGCGCTGTACGCGTCGAAGATCATCGCGTACGCCCAGGGCTTCGACCAGATCAAGGCCGGCAGCGTCGAGTACAACTGGGACCTGAAGCCCGCCGATCTGGCGACGATCTGGCGCGGCGGCTGCATCATCCGGGCCCAGTTCCTCAACCGCATCAAGGAGGCCTACGACGAGAACCCGGAGCTGCCGAGTCTCGTGTTGGCCCCGTACTTCCGTGAGGCCATCGAGACGGGCATCGACAGCTGGCGGCGCGTCGTGGCGACCGCGACGATGCTGGGCATCCCTGTTCCCGGGTTCGCCTCCTCCCTGTCGTACTACGACGGCCTGCGCGCCGAGCGACTGCCCGCCGCGTTGACCCAGGGGCAGCGCGACTACTTCGGTGCGCACACCTACGAGCGCATCGACCGGCCCGGCAAGTTCCACACCCTCTGGAGCGGCGATCGCTCCGAGATCGAGGCGTAGCTCCCGACTCGCGGGGCGGTGCGACGAACGGAGAC
>NZ_JBHZAH010000195.1:0-4645 GCF_042754225.1 Rhodococcus sp. NPDC059234 | reverse complement strand
CCCACCCCCGAAACGGTTGATGGGAACCATCATTCGGTCTGACCGAATGATGGTTCCCATCACCGTGAATGTGCGGCTGCGGGGGTGCGACTAGCCCGCGACGCCCTCTGCCTTCGCGGCGGCCGCGACGGCCTCGGCCACCGCGGGGGCGACCCGCGGGTCCAGCGGGCTCGGCACGATCTTGTCGACAGCCAGCTCGTCGGCCACCACGGACAGGATGGCCTCGGCCGCGGCGAGCTTCATGCCCTCGGTGATCCGGCGCGCGCCCGCATCCAGCGCACCCTTGAACACACCGGGGAAGGCCAGCACGTTGTTGATCTGGTTCGGGAAGTCACTGCGACCCGTCGCGACGATTGCCGCGTGCTTGGCGGCGATGTCCGGGTGGATCTCCGGATCCGGGTTGGACATCGCGAAGATGATCGCCTCGGGCGCCATCGTCGCGATGATCTCCTCCGGCACGGTTCCGGCGGACACACCGAGGAACACGTCCGCGCCGTCGAGCGCCAGGGCGATGCCCCCGGTCCGTCCGGCGGGGTTGGTGCGCGCCGCGAGGTCGGCCTTGATCTCGTTGAGGTCGCCGCGGTCGCTCGAGACGATGCCCTTGGAGTCGAGCACGGTGATGTCCGCGATGCCGGCCGCGAGCAGGATGTTCGCGCAGGCCACGCCCGCCGCACCCGCACCGGAGATGACCACGCGCAGCGCGGTGATGTCACGGTCCTGGACCTTGACCGCACCCTTGAGGGCGGCGAGGGCCACGATGGCGGTGCCGTGCTGGTCGTCGTGCATGACCGGGCAGTCGAGGGCCTCGATGACGCGCTTCTCGATCTCGAAGCAGCGCGGAGCCGAGATGTCCTCGAGGTTGACCGCGCCGAAGCTCGGCCGGAGCCGGATCAGGGTCTCGACGATTTCGTCGGGGTCCTTGGTGTCGAGCACCAGCGGGATCGAGTTCAGGCCGGCGAAGTTCTTGAACAGCGCGGACTTGCCCTCCATGACGGGGAGCGACGCACGCGGCCCGATGTCGCCGAGGCCGAGCACCGCGGAGCCGTCGCTGACCACGACGACCAGGCGGTTGGTCCAGGTGTAGCGATCCGCCAGCGTCTCGTCCGCGGCGATGGCGCGGCTGACCTGAGCCACTCCGGGGGTGTACGCAATCGACAGCGCGCGCTGGCTGTCGAGGGGGGCCGTCGTCTCGACCGAGAGCTTGCCACCGATGTGGCCCGCGAAGATCTCCTCGTCGGTCAGCTCAACCTTGTTCGGTGTGGTTGCTTCAGACACGGAAGACACGATGACACTCCTACTCAAGCCGCTCCCACTCGGGGGCGGGTTACTGGTAAGTAGCAGCGCCGAAGGCAAATTCGACGCAGCCGCAGGTTCTTGTCGAGATGGGGGTGAGGCTAACCGAGGGTGCACGATCAAATCCCGTTTGGTCTACGGGCACAGCACTCACTTCGGAAGCGCGAACGCGCCGGGCGGGGTGGGCCCAGGCACTGAATCTGCCGCTGGTAAATCCGACTCTCACTTCATTACCGGGGGGTAGCACCGGCTTGGAGTGCAGCAAGTGTGCCACCGATGCCTCACCGAGGGCAAATCTCACTGGTGAGTAGGAATCACGTGAGCTACCCCCACCACTGAGTCCAGAGCAACAGCGTTGTGACCAACAACACGGCGATCGACCCGCCCACTGCCACCGCACCGCGCCGGTGATCGGCGAACCACTGCGCGACGACCACCGCCACCGCCGCCACGATGTGCGCGCCGACCGACATCCCCCCGGGCCCGGGAAAGCCGCGTCGCCCGCCGAGGTAGGCCGTGCCGACGACGACCAGCGCGAGCACCACCACACCTGCGGCGACTGCGCCGCTGAGCGCCTGCAGGCCGCGGGACGCCCCGCTCCGCCGCCGCTCGCGGCCGGGACCGGCCCCGGGCTCGGTGTACTCCTCGTACTCGTCGATCGACACTCGCCTACCCGCCTGCGATGAATCCGCGGACCGAGTCCGCAATGAGCTGGACCGCGATCGCGGCCAGCAGGAGCCCGGCTATCCGCGCGAGCAGCGTGATACCGCTCTCGCCGAGCAGCAGGATCAGCACCGTGGAGAACCGGAGCACCAAGAACAGGATGAGGTGAATCGTCAGAATCGCCAACCCGATGGCCAGATACGACGACGGATGGCCCTCCGCCTGGCTCACGAACACGATCACCGCGGCGATGGCCCCCGGTCCCGCCATCAGCGGGGTGCCCAGTGGCACGAGCGCGACGTTCACGTCCTCGGCGCCCTGCGGCTGGTTCGCGTCGCGGCCGGTGAGCAACTCCAGCGCGATCAGCAGCAACAGCAGCCCGCCGGCGCCCTGCAATGCCGGTATGCCGATGTGCAGGTAGCGCAGGATCGCCTGCCCACCGACCGCGAACACCGTGATGACCGCGAGCGACACCGCCGGCGCCTGCCAGGCGGCCCGATTTCGCGCCTCCCGGTTCTTGCGGCCGACGAGCGAGAGGAACACCGGAATCGCGCCGGGCGGGTCCATGATCACGAACAACGTGATCACGGCGGTGAGGTACAGCGTGGTGTCGAAGGTCATCGACGTTGCTCGCTCATCCCCCGGACCAGCGGTACACCGGTGGCCGAGTCGACGATCCGCTCGAACTGGTCTGGTGCGGTGACGAACTCGCCGAGCACGACCGACTTGTTGATGCCGTGGTAGTCCGAGGACCCGGTGACGACCAGATCGAGGTCGCGCGCGAGACCCGTGAGCAGCCGGGCGTCCTCCGCGCTGTGGTCGTGGTGCTCGATCTCCACCCCGGACAGCCCGTCCGCGACCAGCTCGCCGATCTGGTCCATCGACATCAACCGGCCCCGGCTCGCCGCCCGCGGATGCGCAAGGACGCTCGCGCCGCCGGCCTGCGTCACCATCCGCACCGCCTCGGGCAGGGGCGTGTCCTGCTTGTGCACGTAGTACCGGCCGCCGGTCCGCAGCAGGTCGGCGAAAGCCTCGTTCACCGAGCCGACCACCCCGGCCTCGACCAGTGCGCGGGCCAGGTGCGGGCGGCCGACAGCCGGTCCGGCCGCGGCCATCAGCGCGTCGGCGTCGATCGGCAGCCCGTCCGCGGCCATCCGCTCGGCCATCACCCGCAGCCTCGAGGTGCGTTCGGCCCGCAGCCGCTCCCGTTCCCGCGCGAAGACCGCGTTCTGCGGGTCGAACAGGTAGGCCAACAGGTGCACCGCGACGGGCCTGCCGTCCTCGCCACGACCCTCGCACGACATCTCCATCCCCCGGACGAGGCTCAGCCCCGGGGGCAGCGCCTCGACCGCCTCCGACCAGCCGGCGGTGGTGTCGTGGTCGGTGAGCGCGACCACGTCCAGTCCTGCCGCAGCGGCGGACCGCATCACCTGGGCCGGGCTCTCGGTGCCGTCCGAGGCCGTCGAATGGGTGTGAAGGTCGATACGCACCCCGCCATTGTCGCAGGCCCGCGCGCGCCGGGCCGCGGGAAGACGAACGGGTGCACGGCCGCAGGCGGCGATACGATCGATTCGGATCGTCTCCCACCCGCCGAGGAAGTGACCGCCCGTGCCGTCCATACCGCCGTTGCCGTCGCTTCGCCCCGCTCGAAAGCCGGTTCCGACACGGAAAGTCGTCCCGGTACCCGCGGCAAGGGCGATCGTCGACTGCGCGGTGTACGTGGACGGCGTGCGGCTGCCGGGCCGGTTCACCCACTCGGCCGCGCTCGCGGAGGTCCGTTCCCGCGGCGAGGGTTTCGCATGGGTGGGCCTGCACGCGCCGGACGCGGATCAGATGAACAGCGTGGCAAAGGTTTTCGGGCTGCACGAGCTGATGGTCGAGGACGCCGTGCACGCCCATCAGCGCCCCAAACTCGAGATCTACGACGACGTGCTGTTCCTGGTGCTGCGCACCGTGAACTACGTCGAGCACGAGTCGATCACCACCGCGAACGAGATCGTCGAGACCGGCGAGATCATGATCTTCGTCGGCGCGGACTTCGTCGTCACCGTCCGCCACGGCGAGCACTCCGGGCTCGCCGGCGTCCGCGCCTACATGGACGCGCACCCGCAGCGCCTGGCACTCGGACCGACCGCGGTCCTGCACGCCATCGCGGACCACGTCGTGGACAGCTACCTCGCCGTCACCGAATCCGTGGAGCGGGACGTCGACCTGATGGAGGAGGACGTCTTCAGCCCCCGCGGTCGCGTCGCGATCGAGCAGATCTACCTCCTCAAGCGAGAGATCGTCGAGCTGCGCAGGTCGGTGAACCCGCTGGCCAGCCCGCTGCAACGACTCGGGCACGACACCGGCGTCGGGATCGGCAAGGAGGTCCGCCGTTACCTGCGCGACGTGCAGGACCACCACACGATCGTCGCCGAGCGCATCGCGGAGTTCGACGAGGTGCTGAGCACCCTGGTCGAGGCGGCGCTGGCCAAGGTGGCGGTGCAGCAGAACACCGACATGCGCAAGATCTCGGCCTGGGTGGCGATCGCCGCGGTGCCGACCATGATCGCGGGCATCTACGGAATGAACTTCGACCAGATGCCCGAACTACGCTGGAGCTTCGGCTATCCGGTGGTGCTGTGCATCATCGCGACGCTCTGCACCGGCCTGTTCGTGACGTTCCGTCGCAACAACTGGCTGTGAC
>NZ_JBHZAH010000194.1:0-4921 GCF_042754225.1 Rhodococcus sp. NPDC059234 | reverse complement strand
GCCCCCGAACTTCGAGTTCGGGGGCCGTCGTGTGGCGGAGGATAGGGGATTTGAACCCCTGAGGGCGTTAACCCAACCCGCGTTCCAGGCGAGCGCCATAGGCCACTAGGCGAATCCTCCGTGGGCGAGCATACCGGCTCGTCGGCGCAGGACGAAAACGGGGCCTCTTCGTCGCGACAACCCGGCCCGGTGTTCACCCGCCGCGGGTGCTCGCTACACTCATGGTGGATCCCGCGCGGCGCGCATCCTGTGAACTCCCCCAGGGCCGGAAGGCAGCAAGGGTCAATGGGCTCTGCCGGGTGCGCGGGGTCCCCTTAATTTCTTCTCGGTCCCACCCCCGCCGCCACGGTGTGAAAGGTATTCCGGCATGCCTACCCAAACCCAGATTGGGTTGATGAGCCACGAGGAACTCCGTTCCGAGCACGAACGGCAGTCCGCCAAGTACGCGCAGCTGAAGGCCGAGAAGCTCGTTCTGGACCTCACCCGTGGCAAGCCGGCACCCGAGCAGCTCGACCTCTCCGCGGCGCTGCTTTCCCTTCCCGGGGACGGTGACTACCGCGACGGCGCCGGCACCGACTGCCGCAACTACGGCGGACTGACCGGGCTGCCCGAGCTGCGCGCGATCTTCGGCGAGCTGCTCGGTATCCCGACCGCGAACCTGCTCGCCGGTAACAACGCGAGCCTCGAGATCATGCACGACCTCATCGTGTTCTCCCTGCTGCACAGCAGCGTCGACTCGCCGCGGCCGTGGTCCCAGGAACCGAAGGTCAAGTTCCTCTGCCCGAGCCCCGGGTACGACCGGCACTTCGCGATCACCGAATCCTTCGGGATCGAGATGATTGCCGTGCCGATGCGGTACGACGGGCCGGACGTCGACGCGATCGCGCACCTGGTCGCGACGGACCCGCAGATCAAGGGCATGTGGGCGGTCCCGACCTACTCGAACCCCACCGGCGCGGTGTACTCGGAGGAGGTCGTGCACGCGCTGGCCTCGATGCCGTCCGCGGCGCCGGACTTCCGGCTGTTCTGGGACAACGCCTATGCGGTGCATCCTCTCGCGGACGAGTTCGTGCCCGCCTACGACATTCTCGGCATCGCCGCGGAGGCCGGAAACCCCAACCGGCCGTACGTATTCGCGTCCACGTCGAAGATCACCTTCGCCGGCGCGGGCGTCAGCTTCTTCGGCAGCTCCGACGCGAACCTGGCCTGGTACCAGTCGCACGTGGGCAAGAAGAGCATCGGTCCGGACAAGGTGAACCAGCTGCGGCACCTGCGCTTCTTCGGCGACGCCGACGGCGTGCGGGCGCACATGGCCAAGCATCGCGAGATTCTGGCCCCGAAGTTCGCGGCGGTGCTGCGGATCCTCGAGGATCGTCTCGGCGCGTCGAAGGTCGCGTCCTGGACCGAACCCAAGGGCGGCTACTTCATCAGCCTCGACGTGGTCGAGGGCACCGCGAAGCGCGTCATCGGGCTCGCCAAGGACGCCGGGATCGCGTTGACCGCGGCGGGTTCCGCGTTCCCCTACGCGACCGACCCCGAGGACAAGAACATCCGGCTGGCACCGAGCTTCCCCTCGATGGAGGACCTCGAGACGGCGATGGACGGCGTCGCGACCTGCGTGCTGCTGGCCGCCGCCGAGCACGCGCTCGACAACCTGTAGGCCACAGGCCCGGTCCGTCGGACGCCGCCCGCCCGTGTCAGGGCAGCGGGACGCGGCCGCCGGTGGACGCCGAGCCCAGCCAGGTGTGCGGGTTGCCGTTCCAGCACCAGCCCAGTTTCGGTCGACGCTGGCTGATCCACAGGGCGGGCACCCGCTTGTCGCCGCACCGTGAGGAGAGCAGCGAGAAGCACCGGTTCTTGCGGAGCATGTCGGGGCGCACGGTGAGCAGGGAGATGCCCTCCGCCACGCTGAGCCCGGTGCGTTCCATCGCGGTCAGCGACGCCAGCGCGGCCGCGGGCGTGACGTTGAGGTACTCGGTCCCCGTGTCGATGTTCAGCAGCGCGTAGCCGATTCCGTCCGGAATCTCGACGGGGTCGATCGGCCGGAACCGGGCGAGATCGGCGGGCTCGAAGTCCGCGAACCCCTGCTTGGTGCCGAGGCGAGTGCGCGCCATCGCCTCGTACGCGTCGACGGATGCGCCCGTTGCGGTGCGAGCCACGACCAGGACGAACGGGATGTGGTCCTCGCCGTGGTCGGCGGCGCTCTCCGGGTGGGCGAGGACCACCTCGCGCAGGGGTTCCAGCGCGGCCGCGAAGTCCGCGTCGGTCAGCCCGGTCAGGCCGGGACAGCCCGCCTCGGTGAGTGCTGTGATCTGGCGGTCGAACTCGATCTCGGTCGGAGTGGCAGTCAAGGAATCCTCGCTTCCGTACGGTGTACCGAACTCAACGGGCGACGCGGCGCGATGGTTCCCACGCAGGTTCGTCGAGGTGAATGGCAGGATCGGGGGCATGGCACTCACGCTGCATCTCGCCGGAACCCCCGCTGCGGACGAGCTGCTCGCCGCGAATCCGTTGGCGCTGCTCATCGGGATGCTGCTGGACCAGCAGATTCCCATGGAGGTCGCGTTCACCGGTCCGAAGAAGCTCGACGATCGGCTCGGCGGGCTGGACGTGCACACGATCGCGGAGATGGACCCCGAGGCGTTCCTCGCGCTGTGCGCCACCCCGCCCGCCGTGCACCGGTTCCCGGGGTCGATGGGCAAGCGCATCCAGGACCTGTGCGTGTACCTGGTCGAGCACTACGACGGCCGGACCGAGGCGATCTGGACCGAGGGCGACCCGGACGGCAAGCAGGTTCTCAAACGGCTGAAGGCGCTGCCCGGGTACGGGGACCAGAAGGCCCGCATCTTCCTGGCGTTGCTGGGCAAGCAGATCGGCGTGCAGCTGCCCGGGTGGCGGGAGGCGGCGGGCGCCTACGGCGACGAGGGGTCGCGGCGGTCGATCGCGGACGTGGTCGACGACAAGACGTTGGCCGAGGTGCGCGAGTTCAAGAAGGCCGCGAAGGCGGCGGCGAAGGCCGGTAAGGGTTCGTAGCCCTTCGCCAACGGTTCAGCCCACGACGTGTCGCGCGACCGCACACCTTTCCGTGAACAGCGACTGTGCGTTCACGAGAAAGGTGTGCGGAGGCGAAGTGGCGGCCGGGATCAGCTGCCCGAGCTACCGCCGCTCGATCCGGAACTGCCGCCGGTGCCCGCGCCGGTCAGCGGATCTGTGCCGCCCGCCGCCGCCGGGAACAGGTACCCGGTCGAGACCGTGTTCAGCGATGTGCCTGTCGAGTTGGGAACCTTGGCTCGCCAGTTGACAATTGGGTTCAGCGCGCCGAACGGGCCGCACCCGGTCGCGCCGGGTAGCGCGAACCCGGTGGCCTCGTTCTTGACGTTGGTCATCGACACGGTTCCCTCCGGGTAGGGAGCTCCGATGGTCGATCCGGGGGGATCGGCGGGGGTGTTGGCCGGCTTGAGGTTGAACACCACCGGGGTCTCGGGAGACCCGATGTAGCAGTTGTCCCCGAGGAATGTGTTGTTGATCTTCAGCCGCACGGGGAGGGACATGTCGAAGTCGGTGATGTTGTCGGTGTTGAAGTGCGGAACCGAGACGGCTTGCACCTCGGAGGTCACGCCGGCGAGGCCGAAGAGGTTGTTCAGCGGCAGGTCGAACCCGAGCACGCCGCCGGGCACCGTCATCGGCCTGCCGTACACGCCGTTGTGACCGTCGTCTCGCGGGATGATGTCCCCTTGTTCGGGAAGGGTTCCGGCGATGATCATGTCGCCGTCCTTCATCGGCAGGGTGAAGCCGTTGTTGTCGAAGTTGCCGCTGTTCACCACGACGGCGAGACAGGCCTCGGCCTTGGGGTCGCAGACTGCGCCGCCCGGTACCGGCGTGGTCGCCGGAGCAGCCGAGGCGGGGGCGGCGGTCAGGACCAGCGCGCCACTTGCCGCGATTCCCAGGATCGCTCGCGTGGCGACGGCGCGATGGCGGGCGGTCCTGCGTCGAGAGTTGTTCATGTGCTTCCTTTACCTGTCGGACAGATGCTGGATGGACACGTGCATGGCAGACGCGACCCGCGTCGGGTCGCGTGCCGACCCGGTGACGAATCCATCGGGTCGACCCTGGTGCGCAAATCTTGAAACGGACAAACCCGATTCTTAGCACAATTCAAATTGCTTTGTGTTGCTTTCTAAGGAAGAAGTCGTAGCTGGTCAGGTGCGGTTACTCGAGGGTCAGTTCTGTGTCATGATCGCGCCCATGGTCCTTGCTCGAGCGGCGTTGATCGCGGCAGTGGTCGTCGGATGCGGTGCCGTCACCGCGTGCGGCGAGGGAGACATCCCGTCCCAACAGGCGTCCGCCCTGGAAGTCGTGGCCACGGAGACCTCGGCCCCTCGGATCGCGCCGGCGGAGGCCGTGGAGTCCGCCGCGCGCGCGGCGCCGGCAAGTCCCGATCCGGCTGCGGGGGATCCAGCCGGAGCCCCGACGTCCCCGGAGTCAATTGCACCGGAACCACCGCCGGTCCCGGTCCCGGCGCCGAAGCTGCAGTCGGCACCGGCCGCGAGTCCCCGTGCGGCCGAATTGGATGCGCGATCTCCCGACCAGGTCGTCGCCGATGCCGGGGAGAGGGGCCGGTCCTACCTGTCGGGCCTGCGGGCCGCGGGGCTGCCTCCGACGGGCATGGACGCGGCGGAGATCCTCTACGCGCAGGGCACCTGCGACGCCCTCGGCAAGGGGACCCCGAGGCCCGAGGTGTTGCGGGAGTTCGCGGGCGTCGGCGAGGCCTATGCGAAGTTCACCCCGATCCCCGCCGACCGGGTCGCGGAGATCTACGTATCCACCGCCGAACGCTCCTACTGCTGACTGTCGCGACGGCCGGTGCCGGGCGACGTGTAGTCGCCCGGCCCCGGTTGCAGCCGCTCTGTGGGCGCGGAGG
>NZ_JBHZAH010000193.1:0-5120 GCF_042754225.1 Rhodococcus sp. NPDC059234 | reverse complement strand
CGCTCCTGCTCCCGCGCCGGCACCCCCCCCCCCCCCCGCCCCGCCCGGCCAGGGCTTCCCCGGGGGGGCGGCGGGGGGGCCCGGGCACCCCGTTGGGGGCCCCCCCCCCCCCACAGCCGCCGAAGACGTTTACTGCACGCAGGTGAGCTTGCCCATCGAGAAGATGGTGCACACGGCGTCCTGCGAGACGACCCACTTGCCGTTCACCTGGTCGAAGGTGACGTCGGTGGGAGCGCCGCCGTGCGGTCCGGTGATCGTCGTCGTCGCGGTCACCGTGTCGGCATCGACCGGGGTCACCTTCGTGACCTGAGTGGTCAGCGGGTAGCCCCGGAGCACGCCGTTGAACTGCTCGAGCACGGCGGTCTGCTTGGCGCCGTCCTCGATCAGCACGACCTTGTCGGGCACGGCGACGGCGGGGTCGAAGAAGGTCGTCAGGGTCGCGCCGAGTTCCTCGGCCGACGGTGCGGCGGCCGCGGGGGGGGGCGCCCCCCCCGGGGTGGGGGGGGGGGTGGGGGGGGCGGGGGGGGGGGCCGACCCGCACGCGCAGGCGATCCGATTCGGCGGCCACGAGATCTGCTACCGCGACCTCGACCGCGCGTCGACCCGGCTCGCGCGCAGCCTGATCGACGCGGGTGTCGGACCCGGGTCGGTGGTGGCTCTGGGCATGCCCCGCAGCGTCGAGTACCTGATCGGCCTGTGGGCCGTCACGAAGACCGGGGCAGCCTTCCTCCCGGTCGACCCGGCGCACCCCGCGGATCGGATCGCCTTCATGCTGGGCGATTCGGGTGCGGTCCTCGGGCTGACGGTCGCGCAGTCCCGCGACGTCCTGCCCGACGCGCCGGGCTGGTGGACGCTCGACGCCGGCCGCCTCACCGGCGACCGCACAGACGTCTCGCCGATCCGCGACACCGACCGGACCGCCCCACTGCGGCTCGACCAGGCGGCCTACCTGATCTACACCTCCGGTTCGACGGGAATCCCGAAGGGCGTGACGGTGACTCACCGCGGGCTCGCGGCGTTCGCCGAACACGCGCAGAGGCTGGGACGGACGACGCCCCGCTCGCGGGTACTGCACGCCACGTCGCCCAGCTTCGACGCCTCGATCCTCGAGTTCCTCCTCGCGTTCGGCGCGGGGGCGACCCTGGTGATCGCGCCGCCCACCGTGTACGGCGGCGAGGAGCTGAGGGACCTGCTCACGGCCGAGCGCGTGACCCACTGCTTCCTCACTCCGACGGCGCTCGCCGCGACGGACCCGGGCGACCTCGACGACCTGCTGTGCGTGCTGACGGGCGGCGAGGCGTGCCCGCCCGACGTGGTGGCCCGCTGGGCCGCGGGACGGCAGATGTACAACGCATACGGTCCGACGGAGGCGACCGTTGCGGCGTGCATCAGCGATCCGCTGATCCCGGGCGACCCGGTCACGATCGGAGGTCCGGGACCGGGCTTCCGGGTGCGAGTCCTCGATCGCAGGCTGGCGCCGGTGCCGGTCGGGGTGCCCGGCGAGCTGTACCTCGCGGGCCCGGCGCTGGCCCGCGGCTACCACCGGCGTCCGGGGCTGACGGCCGGCCGGTTCGTCGCCGAACCCGGTGCGGACCCGGGCGACCGGATGTACCGCACCGGGGACGTCGTGTGCTGGACCGCGGCCGGTCGGCTGGTGTACTTGGGGCGCGGCGACCTGCAGGTCAAACTGCGCGGCAACCGCATCGAGCTCGGCGAGGTCGAATCGTGGCTGACGGCAGACGGATCCGTTGCTCAGGCGGTGGCCGATGTGCGCGCGGTCGGGCACGGGGCCGACCGGCTGGTCGGGTACGTGGTGGCCGCCGCCGGGGCCGCGGTGGACACGGCCCTTCTGCACCAGAATCTCGCTGCGCGGCTGCCCGGGTACATGGTTCCCGCGCACATCGTGGTGCTGCCCGAGCTACCGATGACCGTGCACGGCAAGCTCGACCGGGCCGCGCTGCCGACCCCCGATCTCGGGGCGGAGGCATCGGTGGGTCGGGCGCCGTCGGGCGAAGTCGAGGAGAACCTGGGTCGGCTGTTCGCCGAGGTTCTCGGCCTCGACACGGTCGGGATGGACGACTCGTTCTTCGCCCTGGGCGGCGACAGCATCATGTCGATCCAGCTGGTGGCGCGCGCGAAGGCGGCGGGACTCTCGCTCACCCCGCGTGACGTGTTCGATCACCCGACCGTCGCCGGGCTCGGCTCGGTGGCCGACTCGCGCGCCGCCGCCCGCCCGCCGACGCTCGAGGAGTTGCCCGGCGGCGGTGTCGGAGAGGTGCCCCTCACCCCGATACTCGCGTGGATGCTGCGCCGCAGCGCAGGCCGGACCGACCGGTTCTCCCAGTCGGTGCTGCTGGCGCTGCCCGACGGAGTGGACCGGGCCGCACTCGAGGTCGCGGTGCAGGCAGTCCTGGACACGCACGACATGCTCCGGGCCCGGCTGAGGCGGGACGGTGCCACCGAGAGTGGCTGGAGGATGGCCGTTTCCGGCGTCGGCGCCGTCACCGCCCGGGACGTGCTGACACGGGTCGGGGTGGACTCGGTCGACGACGCGGCGTTCGACGACCGCGCGGCCGCGGCGGCGGACGCGGCGGCCGACCGCCTGGATCCCGCCGCAGGCACGATGGTGCAGCTCGTGTGGTTCGACGGGCCGTCCGGCGCGGGACGGCTGCTGCTGGTCGTCCACCACGCCGTCGTCGACGGCGTGTCGTGGCGCGTGCTGGTGTCGGATCTGGCTTCGGCGTGGGCACAGGCGTCGGAGGGACGGGTGCCCGCGTTGCCGCCGGTGGGCACGTCGATGCGCCGGTGGGCGTTCGCGCTGGAAGAGGTTGCCGCGCAGCGCGTCCACGAACTGCCGCTCTGGGAGCGGATCCTTGCCGGCGACGACCCGACGATCGGGTCGCGGCCGCTGGACCCGGTGCGCGATGTCGCGGCCACGACCGAGGTGGTGACGTGCGAGGCGCCGCGCGACGTGACGGCGGCGGTGCTCACCGCGCTGCCCGAGTCGCACCGCGCGGCCGTGCTCGACGGGCTGCTCACGGCCCTCACGATGGCGGTGGTCAGCTGGCGCACCGAGCGGGGCGCCCCGCGGTCCGACGTCCTGCTCGGCGTGGAGGGGCACGGGCGGGAGGAGTCGGCGGTGCCGGGTGCGGACCTGACCCGCACGGTCGGCTGGTTCACCACCCTGTCGCCGGTGCGCCCGGATCTGTCGTCGATCGACCTCGGCGAGGCGTTCGCCGGGGGCGCGGCGGCGGGTGCGGCGGTCAAGCTCGTGAAGGAGCAGTTGCGGGCGATCCCGGATCGGGGGATCGGGTACGGGCTGCTCCGCGGACTCACCGGGGAGCCGGGTGCCCGGGTGCGCGGGTGGCGCGAACCTCAGATCGTCTTCAACTATCTGGGGCGGATCACCGCGGGGGCCGGCGACGATCCGCAGGCGTGGCTGCCCACCGCGCGGCACGGCCTCGGCGGCGCCCACGATCCGCGGATGCCGGTGACGGCCGTCGTCGACGTGGCGGCAGGGGTGGTGCCGCGACCGGAAGGCGCTGTCCTGCAGTCGTCCTGGACGTTCCCGGCCGGGGTGCTCGATGCCGACGACGTGCACCGGCTCGCCGAGCTGTGGCAGGAGGCCCTGCGGGCGCTCGCCGCGTACGCCCACACTCCCGGTGCCGGGGGACTGACCCCGTCGGACGTCGATCTGGTACCGCTCGACCAGGCGGAGATCGACGCCCTCGAGGCCCGGCGACCCGGGCTGTCCGATGTGTGGCCGCTGACCCCGCTGCAGTCGGGCCTGCTGTTCCACGCCCGCCTCGCGGAGCGCTCGGTGGACGCGTACACGGTCCAGCTCGTCGTCGAGCTGCACGGTCGACCGTCTCGGGAGCGGATGCGCCGGGCCGGGCAGGCTCTGCTCGATCGCCACCCGAACCTGCGGGCCTGCTTCGTCGAGGACGACGCGGGCGAGACGTACCAGGTCGTCGAGGGCCGGATTCCGTTGCCGTGGAGTGAGATCGACCTGTCCGGCCTCGACGGGCCGGAAGGCCGGGAACGGTGGCGGGAGCTGCTCGCGGCGGACCGGGCGACACCGTTCGAGATGGACCGCGCACCTCTTCTGCGGTTCACCTTGATCCGGACGGGAGCGCAGGAGCATCGGCTCCTGCTCACCCACCACCACATCCTGCTGGACGGCTGGTCGACGCCGCTGCTGCTCGAGGAACTGCTCACCCTGTACGCCGCGGACCGCGAGCCGCGGGCTCCGGTGGGCGACTACCGCGACTACCTGAGGTGGCTGGCCGCGCAGGACCACGCATCCGGCGTCGAGGCGTGGCGCCGGGCCCTCGCAGGCGCCGACGGGCCGACGCTGCTGGTGCAGGGGGACGGGTCTGTGCTCGCTCCGCAGGCTCCGCTCGACGGAGTCGCGACACCGGCCGAACCCGGGGAGGTGACTCTGACGCTGCCCGTCGAGGAGACCGCGGCGCTGGTGGCGACGGCCCGTGACCTCGGGGTGACGGTCAACACCGTCGTGCAGGCCTCCTGGGCGCTGGTGCTCGGTGTACTGACCGGACGCACCGACGTGGTGTTCGGTGCGACGGTGTCCGGTCGTCCGCCGCAGGTGCCCGGGATCGAGTCGATGATCGGACTGTTCATCAACACCGTGCCGGTGCGGATCGAGTTCGATCCCCGCGACACCGTCGGCGAGCTGCTCAGCCGCGTGCAGGCGGAGCAGGCGGCGCTGCTCGATCACCACCACATCGGGCTCGCCGAGATCGCACGGGAGGCGGGTCCGGCGGCGACGTTCGACACCCTGACCGTTTTCGAGTCGTACCCCGTCGACCGCTCGGCGCTGGCTCGAGACACCGACGTCGCCGGCCTGCGGGTGGCAGGCGTCGAGGGCTTCGACGCCACGCACTACCCGCTGACCGTGCTGGCGCACGTGGACGACCGTCTGCGCGTGACCCTGAAGTACCGGCCGGACCGGCTCGACCCGGCCGAGGTGGAAGCGATCGCCGACCGGCTGCGGCTCGCGTTCGCGGCCGTGACACACGAGGCGGCCCGGCCCGTCGCCTCGCTCGACCTGCTGTCCGCGACCGAGCGCGACACCGCCCTGCCGCTTCGCGGCGGTGCGG
>NZ_JBHZAH010000192.1:0-3423 GCF_042754225.1 Rhodococcus sp. NPDC059234 | reverse complement strand
CGGTTGTGTGTTGTTTGAGAACTGCACAGTGGACGCGAGCATCTTTGTTGTAAGTAATGAAGAGCGTACGGTGGATGCCTTGGCACCAGGAGCCGATGAAGGACGTAGTAGGCTGCGATAAGCCTCGGGGAGCTGTCAAACGAGCTGAGATCCGAGGGTGTCCGAATGGGGAAACCCAGCCACAGTGATGTGTGGTTACCCGCGCCTGAATATATAGGGCGTGTGGAGGGAACGTGGGGAAGTGAAACATCTCAGTACCCACAGGAAGAGAAAACAACAGTGATTCCGTGAGTAGTGGCGAGCGAAAGCGGATGAGGCTAAACCGTGTACATGTGATAGCCGGCAGGTGTTGTGTGCGCGGGGTTGTGGGGTCTTCTTTGTCAGTTCTGCCGAGCTGGCCGACAGTAAGAAATCATCGTGTTAGTCGAAGTGGTCTGGAACGGCCTGTCGTAGAGGGTGAGAATCCCGTAGACGAAAACTCGTTGACTGTCGTAGTTGATACCCAAGTAGCAGCGGGCCCGTGAAATCTGCTGTGAATCTGTCGGGACCACCCGATAAGCCTGAATACTACCTGGTGACCGATAGCGGACTAGTACCGTGAGGGAAAGGTGAAAAGTACCCCGGGAGGGGAGTGAAATAGTACCTGAAACCGTGCGCTTACAATCCGTCAGAGCCTTCGAGCAGCTTGCTGCTGGGGGTGATGGCGTGCCTTTTGAAGAATGAGCCTGCGAGTTAGTGGCATGTGGCGAGGTTAACCCGTGTGGGGTAGCCGTAGCGAAAGCGAGTCCGAATAGGGCGGTCCAGTCGCATGTTCTAGACCCGAAGCGGAGTGATCTACCCATGGCCAGGGTGAAGCGACGGTAAGACGTCGTGGAGGCCCGAACCCACTTAGGTTGAAAACTGAGGGGATGAGCTGTGGGTAGGGGTGAAAGGCCAATCAAACTCCGTGATAGCTGGTTCTCCCCGAAATGCATTTAGGTGCAGCGTCGCGTGTTTCTCACCGGAGGTAGAGCTACTGGATGGTCTAGGGGGCCCACAAGCTTACCGAAATCAGCCAAACTCCGAATGCCGGTGAGTGAGAGCGCGGCAGTGAGACTGCGGGCGATAAGGTTCGTAGTCGAGAGGGAAACAGCCCAGATCGCCAGCTAAGGTCCCTAAGCGTGTACTAAGTGGAAAAGGATGTGGGGTCGCGAAGACAACCAGGAGGTTGGCTTAGAAGCAGCCACCCTTGAAAGAGTGCGTAATAGCTCACTGGTCAAGTGATCCTGCGCCGACAATGTAGCGGGGCTCAAGTACACCACCGAAGCTGCGGCATTCGTGCAATACACCTCGGTTCTCCTGCGGGAGGGCCGGCAGTGGTACGGATGGGTAGGGGAGCGTCGTGCAGCCGTGGAAGCGCCGGAGTGATCCAGGTGTGGAGGCTGCACGAGTGAGAATGCAGGCATGAGTAGCGAAAGAAGAGTGAGAAACTCTTCCGCCGAATGACCAAGGGTTCCTGGGCCAGGTTAATCCGCCCAGGGTGAGTCGGGACCTAAGGCGAGGCCGACAGGCGTAGTCGATGGACAACGGGTTGATATTCCCGTACCCGTGTGAACGCGCCCCTGGTGAATCAGTGACACTAACCGTCCTGAAGCGTCCTTACTTCCCTTCGGGGAACCTGGACGTGGATGCACGGGACCTGATCTGGTAGTAGCCAAGCGATGGGGTGACGCAGGAAGGTAGCTGAGCCAGTCAGTGGTAATACTGGTGTAAGCGTGTAGGGCGAGTGGTAGGCAAATCCGCCACTCATACAGCCTGAGACGTGATGCATAGCCGATTGAGGCGAATTCAGTGATCCTATGCTGCCGAGAAAAGCCTCTAGCGAGCTTTCACACGGCCCGTACCCCAAACCGACACAGGTGGTCAGGTAGAGAATACTAAGGCGATCGAGATAACTATGGTTAAGGAACTCGGCAAAATGCCCCCGTAACTTCGGGAGAAGGGGGGCCTCGTCTGGTGACGGAACTTGCTTCCTGAGCTGGGTGGGGCCGCAGAGACCAGTGAGAAGCGACTGTTTACTAAAAACACAGGTCCGTGCGAAGTCGTAAGACGATGTATACGGACTGACGCCTGCCCGGTGCTGGAAGGTTAAGAGGACCGGTTAGCTCTTCGGAGCGAAGCTGAGAATTTAAGCCCCAGTAAACGGCGGTGGTAACTATAACCATCCTAAGGTAGCGAAATTCCTTGTCGGGTAAGTTCCGACCTGCACGAATGGCGTAACGACTTCTCAGCTGTCTCAACCATAGACTCGGCGAAATTGCATTACGAGTAAAGATGCTCGTTACGCGCGGCAGGACGAAAAGACCCCGGGACCTTCACTATAGCTTGGTATTGGTGTTCGGTTCGGTTTGTGTAGGATAGGTGGGAGACTGTGAAGCGGGCACGCCAGTGTTCGTGGAGTCGTTGTTGAAATACCACTCTGATCGTATTGGACATCTAACCTCGGACCATGATCTGGTTCAGGGACAGTGCCTGGTGGGTAGTTTAACTGGGGCGGTTGCCTCCCAAAATGTAACGGAGGCGCCCAAAGGTTCCCTCAGCCTGGTTGGCAATCAGGTGTCGAGTGCAAGTGCACAAGGGAGCTTGACTGTGAGACTGACAGGTCGAGCAGGGACGAAAGTCGGGACTAGTGATCCGGCACCGGCAAGTGGAAGCGGTGTCGCTCAACGGATAAAAGGTACCCCGGGGATAACAGGCTGATCTTCCCCAAGAGTCCATATCGACGGGATGGTTTGGCACCTCGATGTCGGCTCGTCGCATCCTGGGGCTGGAGTAGGTCCCAAGGGTTGGGCTGTTCGCCCATTAAAGCGGCACGCGAGCTGGGTTTAGAACGTCGTGAGACAGTTCGGTCTCTATCCGCCGCGCGCGTTAGAAACTTGAGGAAGGCTGTCCCTAGTACGAGAGGACCGGGACGGACGAACCTCTGGTGTGCCAGTTGTTCCACCAGGAGCACCGCTGGTTAGCTACGTTCGGAAGGGATAACCGCTGAAAGCATCTAAGCGGGAAGCCTGTTCCAAGATGAGGTTTCTCACCCCCTCGAGGGGGTAAGGCCCCCGGCAGACCACCGGGTTGATAGGCCAGAACTGGAAGCACGGTAACGTGTGCAGGTGACTGGTACTAATAGGCCGAGGACTTACCACAAAGAAGCTACGCGTCCACTGTGCGGTATCTGAAACAACACACAGATACCATTCACCCCCAACACCCACCCGTCAGGGTTGGTGGTTCGGGCGGGGGAATCGAATGTGTGACAGTTTCATAGAGTTACGGCGGCCATAGCGGAGGGGAAACGCCCGGCCCCATTCCGAACCCGGAAGCTAAGCCCTCCAGCGCCGATGGTACTGCACTCGACAGGGTGTGGGAGAGTAGGACACCGCCGAACAT
>NZ_JBHZAH010000191.1:0-5394 GCF_042754225.1 Rhodococcus sp. NPDC059234 | reverse complement strand
GGGTTCGCGTGCTGCGTGCGGCGGGGTCCGGCCGCACGCGGAGTGGGTGCGGGTCAGGCGGGAACGTTGGCGCCGTGCCCGAGCTCGCGCAGGGCGGCCTTGATGGTGGCCTGAGCCTCGTCGAGGGACTCCGGCGACGGGTTCGGGTCGGCGCCGGAGATGTTGAAGTCGCCGAGGCTGTAGGCCGGGAACACGTGCAGGTGCAGGTGCGGCACCTCCAGGCCGGCGATGAGCAGGCCGGCGCGGGGTGCGTCGAATCCCTGCCGGACCGCCTTGCCGAGGATCTGCGCGACGCGGGTGCACTTGGCGAACACCTCGCCGTCGAGGTCCTGCCACTGGTCGATCTCGGCGCGGGGGACCACCAGGGTGTGGCCCTGGGTGATCGGATTGATGGTCAGGAAGGCGACAACGTCCTCGTCCTCCCAGACGAACCGGCCCGGCAGCTCGCCGGCGATGATCATGCTGAACACGGATGCCATGGCAGCCAGTATGCGGCTTCGCCGCAGTGGTGTGCTTACGGAGGCCCCGGCATCCCTAAGCACACCACTGCGCGGAGCGCACAGGAAGTTGCCAGCTGCACTCCAGTCAGGCCCCAGGTTCCGCCGACAGGGTGATCCTCATGACGAACTCGCTTGTCGGAGGCGCTGTCGGACGCCCCGAGACCGCGGCGCCCCGCGACGTGGCGACCGTGACGCTGGACGTGGTGATCCCGGTGTACAACGAGGAGCGCGACCTCGAGCGCTGCGTGCGCAGGCTGCGCGAGTACCTGGACGGATCCGTCCCCTACCCGAGCCGGATCACCGTGGCGGACAACGCCAGCACCGACGCGACGCTCGCGGTCGCGAACCGGCTGGCGGAGGAGTTCGACTCCGTCCGCGTGGTGCACCTCGACGAGAAGGGGCGCGGCCGGGCCCTGCGGACCGTGTGGAGTGCCTCGGACGCGGAGGTCGTCGCGTACATGGACGTCGACCTGTCCACCGGCCTCAATGCGCTGTTGCCGTTGGTGGCGCCGCTGGTGTCGGGGCACTCCGACGTCGCGATCGGGACGCGGCTCACCCGTTCCTCGCGGGTGGTCCGCGGGCCGAAGCGGGAGGTGATCTCCCGCTGCTACAACCTCATCCTGCGCGGCGCGCTGCGGGCGAAGTTCTCCGACGCCCAGTGCGGATTCAAGGCGATGCGGACCGACGTCGCCCGTCAGCTGCTGCCGCTGGTGGAGGACACCGGCTGGTTCTTCGACACCGAGCTCCTGGTGCTCGCCGAGCGGGTCGGCCTGCGCATCCACGAGGTGCCGGTGGACTGGGTCGACGACCCGGACAGCACGGTCGACATCGTCTCGACCGCGGTCGCCGACCTCAAGGGCGTGCTGCGGGTGGGCCGCGCGCTGGCGACCGGCTCGCTGCCGGTCGCGGCGCTGCGCACCAGCCTCGGCCGGGAACCGTTGGTGCCGGGGGTGCCGCACGGCATGGTCGGACAGCTGGTCCGGTTCGCGGTGATCGGCGTGGTGTCCACCATCGCCTACGCGCTGCTGTACCTGCTGCTGCACCCGTTGTTCGGGGCGCAGGCCGCGAACTTCGTCGCGTTGCTCGCGACGGCGATCTTCAACACGGCGGCGAACCGGGCGTTCACGTTCGGCGTCCGCGGCCCGGAGGGCGCGGCCAAGCATCAGCTGCAGGGCCTCGCGGTGTTCGCGTTCGGCCTGTTGCTCACCAGCGGGTCGCTGTTCGTCCTGCACACGACGCGGCCCGACGTCTCCAAGCATCTCGAGCTGGCCGTGCTGGTGATCGCCAATCTCGTTGCCACGCTGACCCGTTTCATCGCCCTGCGATGGGTGTTCCGCAACCACGACAAGGGAGTTGACCTGTGACCACGGCCGAGATCGACACCGATGCGGCGTATTCCGGTGCCGCCGCGCCGGACGCACCGACCGCGGAGGAGGTGACGACGCGCCGCGACTGGGAGCCCTGGGCGGTCGCGGTCCTGCTGATCGGAACCGCAGTCGCATACCTGTGGGGTCTCGGTGCCTCCGGTTGGGCAAACTCGTTCTATTCCGCTGCGGTGCAGGCGGGTTCGGTGTCGTGGAAGGCCTTCTTCTTCGGCTCGTCGGATGCCGCGAACTCGATCACCGTGGACAAGCCGCCCGCCTCGCTCTGGCTGATGTCGCTGTCGGTGCGGGCCTTCGGGCTCAGCTCGTGGGCGATCCTGGTACCGCAGGCGCTGATGGGTGTCGCTTCCGTCGCCCTGCTGTGGGCGACGGTCCGCCGGTACTTCGGTGCGGCCGCCGGGCTCCTCGCGGGACTGGTACTGGCGTTGACGCCGGTGGCAGTCCTGATGTTCCGCTTCAACAACCCCGACGCACTGCTGGTGCTGCTCACCCTCGCGGCGGCGTGGGCGCTGCTGCGCGGCGTCGAGGACGGGCGGACCCGGTGGCTGGTGCTGACCGGCGTCTTCGTCGGGTTCGGCTTCCTCACCAAGCAGTTGCAGGTGATGCTGGTGGTGCCGCCGCTCGCGCTCACCTACCTGCTGTTCGGGCCTCCGCGGCTCGGCAGGCGGATCGCCCAGCTGTTCGCGGCACTGGCCGCGATGGTCGTCGCGGCGGGCTGGTGGCTGCTGGCCGTGGAACTGTGGCCCACGAACTCGCGGCCGTGGATCGGTGGCTCGCAGGAGAACTCGATTCTCGAGCTCACGTTCGGCTACAACGGGCTCGGCCGGCTCAACGGCAACGAGCGCGGCAGCGTCGGGGGCGGTCGATCCTTCGGCGCGCTCGCGGAGGCGACCGCGGGCGGGGCCAGCCCCGGTGCCGCGATGCCCGGCGGCCTGCCGCCCGGCGGGCCCGGCGGGGGCGGCATGTGGGGGAGCACCGGCATCACCCGCATGTTCGAGTCGGCGCAGGGCGGTCAGATCGCCTGGCTGATCCCGGCCGCGCTGATCCTCGGCGTGCTCGGAATTGTGCTGCGCGGCAGGGTTGCCCGGATCGACCCGAAGCGGGCGACGTTCGTGCTCTTCGGCACCTGGCTGCTCACGACCGGCCTGGTCTTCAGCTTCATGGCGGGCATCTTCCACTCGTACTACACGGTGGCGCTGGCCCCGATGATCGGTGCGCTCGTCGGCGCGGGTGCGGTGTCCGCCTGGCGGCGCCGCGAGAACCCCTGGGTGCGCGTCGTGCTCGCGGTGACCGTGCTGGTCACCGCCGGGTGGTCGTGGCAGTTGCTCGGCCGCAGCGAATCCTTCGTGCCCTGGCTGCGCTGGGTCGTGCTGGTGGTCGGGGTGCTCGTCGCCGTCGCGATGCTCGCGCCACGGCTGACCGGACGGCTGGCCGCGGGAGTGGCCCTGGCGGCGGTCGTCGCGGGGCTGGCGGGACCGACCGCCTACGCGGTGGACACCATCGCGACGCCGCATCGCGGCTCGATCGTCTCCGCCGGACCGAACACCGGTGGCATGTTCGGCGGGCACGGTGGTCCGGGCGGCCGCTGGGACTTCGCGGGCATGGGACCGGGAGCCCAGATGCAGGGCGGGCCGGGCGCTCAGTTGCCCGGCGGGCAGGCGGGCCAGGCGCCGCACGCTGCGGGCGGCCGGATGCCCGGCGGCATGCGCCCGGGCGGATCGGGTGCGATGCCGGGTGCGCCCGGTCAGGCGGCGGACGGCCGCGGCACGGGAACGGGCGCCGGTGCGGCCGGGGGACCGGGCGGTTTCGGTGGCGGCGGGGGAGGGCTGCTCGAGGGCAGCACCCCGAGCTCCGAGCTGTCCGCGCTGCTCGCGTCCGGTGCCGATCGCTACACCTGGGTCGCCGCGGCCATCGGGTCCAACAACGCGTCCGGGTACCAGCTGGCCACCGAGAAGCCGGTCATGCCGATCGGCGGCTTCAACGGCAGCGATCCCTCGCCCACGTTGGCGCAGTTCCAGCAGTATGTCGAGGAGGGCAGGATCCACTACTTCATCGCCGGAGGCGGGATGGGTGGAGGCATGGGCGGGTCGGGCACGGCGTCCTCGATCAGCACGTGGGTGTCGGAGAACTTCACCGCCGCCACTGTCGGCGGGGTCACGTTGTACGACCTGACCGCGCCGCGGGTGCAGGCCGGAACGTAGTCTGAGGCCCGTGCGCGTACTCGTTATCGGCTCCGGTGCCCGTGAACATGCCCTGCTCCTCGCCCTCGGCCGCGACCCGGCTGTGACGGCGCTGATCTGCGCCCCCGGCAACGCCGGGACCGCGAAGATCGCCGAGCAGCATCCCGTCGACGTCGCGTCCGGCGAGGCCGTCGTCGCGCTCGCGCAGCAGGTCGAGGCGGACCTGGTGGTGATCGGCCCCGAGGTGCCGCTGGTGGTCGGCGTCGCCGACGCGGTGCGCGCAGCCGGGATCGCCTGCTTCGGACCGTCCGCGGACGCGGCCCGGATCGAGGGGTCCAAGGCGTTCGCCAAGGACGTCATGGCCGCGGCCGGGGTGCGCACCGCGCACAGCGAGGTCGTGGACAACCCGGCCAATCTGGACGAGGCGCTCGACCGCTTCGGCCCCAACTGGGTGGTCAAGGACGACGGCCTCGCCGCGGGCAAGGGCGTTGTCGTGACCACCGACCGTGACGCCGCGCGCGAGCACGCCGCCGAACTGCTCGAGACCGGTCACCCGGTGCTGCTCGAGTCGTTCCTGGACGGGCCCGAGGTGTCGCTGTTCTGCCTCGTCGACGGCGAGACCGTTGTCCCGCTGCTGCCCGCCCAGGACCACAAGCGGGTCGGCGACGGCGACACCGGACCGAACACCGGCGGCATGGGTGCCTACACGCCGTTGCCCTGGCTGCCCGCCGAGACGGTGACCGCGATCGTGGACGACGTGGTCAAGCCGGTCGCCGCCGAACTGGTCCGCCGCGGCAGCACCTTCTCCGGCCTGCTCTACGCCGGCCTCGCGATCGGCAAGGAGGGACCGGCGGTCGTCGAGTTCAACTGCCGCTTCGGCGATCCGGAGACGCAGGCGGTGCTCGCGCTGCTCGAGTCCCCGCTCGGCGAGCTGCTGAACGCCACCGCGACCGGGACCCTGGCCGCGGTCGCCGCACCCCGCTGGGCGGACGGCTCGGCGGTGACCGTGGTGCTCGCCGCCGAGAACTACCCGGGCACCCCGCGCACCGGGGACAAGATCACCGGCGCCGACGCGGGCGGCGTCCTGCACGCCGGCACCGCGCTCGACGCCGACGGGGCACTGGTCTCCGCCGGTGGCCGCGTGCTCAGCGTCGTCGGCACCGGGGCGGACCTGACCGCCGCCCGCGACGATGCCTACGCCACCCTCGACGCGATCCGGTTGCCCGGCGGGCATTTCCGCACCGACATCGGGCTCGGAGCCGTCGAGGGACGCATCGGCATCTGAGCGCCCGTCGCGCGCGACTCTCGACGCCCCCGTCGCCAGCAGGCGGC
>NZ_JBHZAH010000190.1:0-5577 GCF_042754225.1 Rhodococcus sp. NPDC059234 | reverse complement strand
GGGCGACGTCGGTGGGTCTAGCGCGCGGCGGCGGTCTCCTCCGCCGGCAGTTCCGCCGGCAGGTCGCGCCGCAGCTTCTCGCCCTCGATGTCGACATTCGGCAGGATCCTGTCCAGCCACTTCGGGATCCACCACGCCTTGTCCCCGAGCAGTGCCATCACTGCCGGGATGATCACCATCCGGACGACGAAGGCGTCGAAGAAGACCGCGGCGGCCAGCGCGAAGCCGATCGACTTGATGAACGAGTTCGGCTCGGCCATGAAGGCGCCGAAGACCGAGATCATGATCAGCGCGGCGGCGGTGACCACCCGTGAACCGTGACCGAAGCCGATCTTCATCGCGTCCTTCGCGGACGCGCCGTGCACGTACTCCTCCCGCATCCGGGTCACCAGGAACACCTGGTAGTCCATCGCCAGGCCGAACACCACGCCGATCAGGAAGATCGGCATGAAGCTGACCAGCGGCTGCGGATTGCCGATCAGCCCGCCCCAGCCGTTCTGGAAGATCGCGACCGTCGCGCCAAAGGTCGCCGCGACGCTGAGCAGGAAGCCGGCAGTCGCAGTGAGCGGCACCAGGATCGACCGGAACACGAGCATCAGCAACACGAACGCCAGTCCCACGACCACCGCGAGGTAGGGGATCAGCGCGCTCTGCAGGCGGTCCGAGATGTCGGTCTCGAGGGCGGTCTGGCCGGTGACGCCGTAGTTGACGCCGATCTTCTCGTGCAGGCCCGCCTCGCTGTCGCGGATGGACTGCATCAGGTCGACGGTCGCGGCGGCGGTGGGGGCGCTGGACGGGGTGACCATGATCTGCGCGGTGTCGCCGGCCGGGTTCATCCCGATCACCTGAGCGTTGGTGACGTCCGGCTGGTCCTTGATGGTCTGCAACACCGTGCCGAAGGCCTCCGGTGCGGGGACGCTGGCATCGCGCGCATCGACCACCACCAGCAGCGGGCCGTTGCGGCCCGGACCGAAGCCCTTGTCGACCAGGTCGTAGGCCTGGCGTGAGGCGGTGGCCGGGTCCCCGGTGCTCTCGCTGGGCAGTGCCAGCTTCAGCCCGAAGGTAGGCAGCGCCAGCACCGCGAGCAGGAGCACGCCGCCGATCAGCGGGACCGCGGGCACGCGGGCGACCCAGTTGGCGTAGCGCATCGCGGGGCCCGGCTTCACCGAACCGGACTCGGGGTCCTTGGCCTTGACGAACGGGATCCTGCCGGCGAACACCTTGCGGCCGAACAGCCCGAGCATCGCGGGCAGGAAGGTCAGGGCGACGAGGACCGCGATGAAGACGGAGAACGCCGCGGCCGTGCCCATGTCGGTGAGGAACTTGATGCCCACCACCCGCAGCGCGACGAGGGCGATGATCACCGTGAGGCCCGCGAACACGACGGCCGAACCGGCGGTGCCAACGGCGCGACCGGCCGCCTCCTCGCGGTTGTCGGTGACGGTCATCTCGTGCCGGAACCGGGAGACGATGAACAGCGAGTAGTCGATCGCGACCGCGAGTCCGATCATCATCGCCAGGGTCGGGGTCATCGAGCCGAGTTCGGTGAAACCGGTGGCCACCGAGATGCCCAGGCTGCCGATGCCGACGCCGATGATCGCGGAGATCAGCGGCAGGCCGGCGGCGACGAGCGAGCCGAAGGTGATCATGAGGACGATCGCGGCCACGGCCATGCCGACCAGCTCGGTCGAGCCGCCCGGGGCCTCCTGCGTCTGGGCGGCGGTGCCGCTGACCTTGACGGTCAGCCCGGCATCGCGCGCGATCTGCGCTGCGGCATCGATCTGGTCGGTGAGTTCGGTTGTCACGGACTTGAAATCACCGGTGAAGGGCACCTCGACGTAGCCGACCGTCTGGTCCGGGCTCAGCGGGGACAGGGCCTCCGCATCGGCGACGGCCTGGGCGACCGGAGCGCCCGACTTCTCGGCCTGCGCGGTGGCCATCTCGATCATCTTGCTGTTGGCCACAACGGGATTGACGAGCGCCGTGCTGCGTTCGCCGCCGGGAGCGGGCGCCGACGGGTCGGCCTTGGCGCCGGGCTCGACCGCGTCGATGGTGCGCACCTTGGCGAGCGCCGCGTCCATCGCGGCCTCGTTGGCGGGCGTCGCCAGCGACTGGCCGTCGGGTGCGGCGAAGACGAATCGCGCCGACAGCGAGTTGAACGGGTCCTTGCCCGCGGCGGGGAAGCGCTCGGTCATCAGGTCCTGCGCCTTCTGCGCGGGCGTCCCGGGGATCGAGAACGAGTCGTTGGTCGGGCCGGAGAGGGTGGCGGCGCCGACGCCCATCAGGACCAGGAGTGCGAGCCAGATCGCCAGGACCGTGCCTTTTCGCCGGTAGGCGAACTTGCCGATCCGATACAGATAGGTGGCCATGGAGGACCCTTCGATGTGGAGATGGTCAGGACTGGACGGACCGCGGCGCGGGGACCGTGGCGACGGGCTGGGGGATTCCGGCCCGGAGTTGGGTGAACGCCGCCGCCACGAGGGGAGCAGGCGTGTCGTGGCCGGTGTTGCCCTGCATCCACAGGTCGATCGCGGCCTTGGCGGCGGCGGCGGCGACCATCTGCAGCAGGTTCGGGTAGAGGTCGTTGTCGACGTCGGTCCCGGTGCGGTCGGCGATGGCCTCGCCGAGGATCCGACTCACCCGGCCGTGCACCTCGAGCTTGCGGGCCAGCAGGGCGGGGCTGTCCTCGACGAGGGCCATCACGGCGAACGTCTCGTCGAGGTCGCGCGCGGGGTCGGTCACGATGCCGACCACCACCTGCTCTAGCGAGTCCCAGATCGGTTCGTCGACGGGGCGGGCCCGCAGCTGCGCCGCCCACGCGGTCCCCTCGGTCTCGGAGCGGTAGAGGATGGCCTCTTCCTTGGACGGGAAGTAGTTGTGGAAGGTGCGGGTGGACACCCCGGCCTCGGCGGCGATCGCGTCGGCGGTGACGGCGTCGACTCCCACGGTTCTGGCCAGCCGGACGGCCGCATCGCTCAGTGCCGTGCGGGTGGCGGCCTTCTTGCGGTCGCGGAGTGGCAGTTGTGCGGTCACCTCTTCGAAGGTACGGAGATTGCACATATCTGCAAACTTGCAGAGGGATGCAATTTTTGTCGGTTTGGTCATACCTCGGCATCCGATGTGTCGGCGATCACTTCGGGATCCGCTCGGCGGGGGCGCAGGTCGGAGGTTCGCTGTGACTGAACAGTCCGAGGAGTGCGCCCGGAGGCTGAAGTCCGCCCTCGGGCCTGCGGTGCAGCTGCCGGGATCCGACGGTTACCGCCGGGACTTCGCGGGCGTCTTCTTCCCAGACGCCGCGCGGCGCCGTCCCGCGTGCGTCGTCCAGCCCGCCGCGGTCGCAGACGTGTCCGCGACGCTGCGGATCGTCGAAGGGGCCGGTGTCCGACTCGCCGTCCGTGGCGGCGGACTGAGCTCGAACTGCGTC
Source organism: Rhodococcus sp. NPDC059234 (assembly GCF_042754225.1). Lineage (NCBI taxonomy): Bacteria > Bacillati > Actinomycetota > Actinomycetes > Mycobacteriales > Nocardiaceae > Rhodococcus > Rhodococcus sp. NPDC059234. Next base: position 2,153 of record NZ_JBHZAH010000190.1, on the reverse strand, counting down.
GCCGACGACGCCGTGATGCTGGACCTGTCCGCGCGGCTGCACGGCGTGCGGCACGAGGGCGGGCGGGTGCTCGTCGAGGGCGGCGCGACCGTCGCCGCGATGCTTGCCTCGCTCGCCCCGCACACCCTGGGCGTCTACAGCGCGGAGCTGCGTCCCGGGTTTCCCGAGACGGCAGCCGAGATCGAGGCCGCCTACGGCGGAAACTCGACCGGCTGCGCGCCGTGCGGGACCGTCACGATCGCGCCGGGGTGCTCGCAGGCAGCCCGCTGTAAGGGGCCTCGCGAACCGCCTGTCGGCGGGAGTTCGGGGGAGTAGATTGGCACACGGTGCTTGCCGAACACTCTCGCTTGTTGATCATGCACGGTGGAGGCGGAATCCCAATGACACCAGACGAACTCATGACAGAGGCTTGCCGGTTGGCGAAGGAGTCGGTCGTCAACAACTGGGGCGGGCCGTTCGGTGCGGTGATCGCCCGGGACGGCGACATCGTCGCGCGAGGGCAGAATCGGGTGCTGCTCACCGGTGACCCCACCGCACACGCCGAGATCGAGACCATTCGCAAGGCCGTCGCGGTCCTCAACTCGGAGGCGCCGAGTATTCCCCAGGACCGTCAGAACGAGGCGACTCTGCAGTTGGTCCCGCGGCCCGAGGGGTCGGTAGACAGTCTGCCCGAACGCGCAAAGATGTTGATGGGCAGGGAGATCTACATCAGTGGAGCGCCCGGCCCGATGTGTATGAGCGCCATCTACTGGGCACGTCTGGACGCGGTGCGCTTCGCCAGTGATCTCGCGGCGACGAGCAGCACCGGGTTCGACGATGCCTTCCAGTACGAGGACTTCACCAGGCCGTTGACCGAACGCCGGATCAAGGTCGAGCAGTTCCGCCCCGACCTCGGCGCCGAGGCGTACGCCAGCTGCACCGGGAAGCAAGACAGGCATCCGTGCTGACATGCCGGCGCCGGACGCCGCCGCGCCACGTCACCCACCCGCGACAGTGGTCGTCACGCAGCGGATCCGTCCGGGTCAGGAGTCCGCGTTCAGGCACTGGCAGGACGAGGTGGACACGGCGGCGGCGTCGTTTTCCGGATTCCTGGGCACCGAGGTAGGCCTGTCGCCCGGCTCGGAGTCGGAGTGGTCGGTGCGCTATCGGTTCGACGGTGCCGACAGCCTGCGGCACTGGCTGGACAGCGAGACACGGCGAGCGTTGATGGCTCGCGGTGACGAGCTCTTCGAGGGTGCACCGACCCAGTACGTGCTGATCGACGAGGGGCGCGACGATGCGGTCACCGTTGCGGTGTCGCATCCGCAGGTGCCCGGTCGCGAAGCGGAGTTCCTCGCCTGGCAGCGTCGGGTCATCGAGGCGGAGAGTGCATTTCCCGGCTTTCGTGGATCGGAGATGCATCGTCCGGTGCCGGGGATCCAGGAGGACTGGATCATCCTGTTCACTTTCGACTCGTCGGAGAAGCTCGACCGGTGGCTGGCTTCTCCCGAGCGCGCGGCGTTGCTCGAGGAGGGTCGGGAGTTCAGGGACTTCAAGGTCCAGCAGATCGCGAATCCGTACGGTTCGTGGTTCCCGGCTCGCGGACCCGGCATCGCGTCCGCGGCCTCGTGGAAGACCGCGCTGTCGGTGCTGATGGGGCTCTATCCGACGGTGGTGATCCTGACCATCGTGATCGCCGAGGTCTGGCCGGGCGCACCGCTGTGGGTCAGCCTGTTGGTGGGCAACGTGCTGTCCGTGAGCATCCTGACCTGGGTGGTGATGCCGGTGGTCACTCGCGTCTTGGGATTCTGGCTCGAGCCCGACGATCCCCACGACCGGCGCACGGAACGGCTCGGTGTGGCGGTCTCGGTCGGCTTCCTCGCGGTGGCCGCGATCGTGTTCTGGCTCGTGACGAGGGTCTTCTGGACGCTGCCGTAGACGTGCTTGTGCTGTGGTTTCGGCTGTCATGGGGCGGGCTCGTCATCGTGAGACCCGTAGCGGTGGCTACCAGCGTCGGGGTTCCGCTGGGCGCGTCTGTCTCGCAGGTCGGTGTCCTTGCGGGCTTGGGCACGTTTGAGCGCCTGGGCGAGGAGGTCGTCGAGGTGGTGGCGGTGGTTGACCCGGGGTTGTCGGCCGGGGTCGAGGTGTGCGGGTGGGGTCCATTCGGTGCGGCC
>NZ_JBHZAH010000189.1:0-5686 GCF_042754225.1 Rhodococcus sp. NPDC059234 | reverse complement strand
GAAGCTTGGTATTCCCCCTCAGCAGGCCCGACCGGCGGAAGCGAACGCAGCAATCGACAACCTCGAGAGGTTGCACCTATCCGAGGAAACTGCACATGTCAGAACTGGGATGCCCACCCGGGCCCACGAATACGACCGGCCCGGCCGGTGGCCGGCTCGGCGTCGCGGTTCGGACCTTCGCCGAACTGCTTCCACGGTGGCGCGAGTGGAAGCCCGCGCTCCGCACACCCGGCGCCGACCTGCTCTCCGGACTGATCGTCGCGCTTGTCGCGCTACCGCTGGCATTGGGCTTCGGCATCAGCTCCGGACTCGGCGCCGCCACGGGTCTGACCACGGCAGTCATCGCCGGCGCCGTGGCGGCGGTGTTCGGAGGCTCACGCTTCCAGGTGTCCGGACCTACCGGGGCGATGACGGTGGTCCTGGTGCCCATCGTCGGCCAGTACGGGCCGACGGGGGTTCTGGCGGTCGGGCTGATCGCCGGGGTGCTGTTGGTGGGTCTGGCGTTCGCGGGCGTCGGCCGGGCGGTGCGGTACATGCCGGCCCCCGTCATCGAAGGGTTCACCGCGGGCATCGCCGTCGTCATCGCGCTGCAGCAGGTTCCGTCGGCTCTGGGAATCCAGGGGGCCGAGGGTGAGAAGGTGTGGCAGAGCGCGGTCGACGCGGTGCGGCGCTTTGCGGAGAGCCCGTCGATCCTGACGCCGGCGGTCGCGCTCGCGGTGGCCGTGACGATCCTCCTCGGCGGCCGCTATTTCCCCAGGATCCCGTTCTCGCTCGTGGCGGTCGCCGCCGCGACCGTCGCCGCGCGGGCGTTCGACCTGAGCATCGCCCGCATCGGCACCATCCCGTCCGGGTTCTCCCCGCCGACGCTGAACTTTGTTCACCTGGGCGACCTCACGTCTCTGATCGCGCCCGCACTTGCCGTCGCTGCATTGGCGGCACTCGAATCGCTCCTGTCGGCGACCGCCGCCGATTCGATGGCCGTCGGCACGCGGCACAACCCCGATCGGGAACTGTTCGGGCAGGGCCTGGCGAATATCGCCGCACCCCTGTTCGGAGGCGTCCCCGCCACCGGGGCAATCGCCCGGACCGCGGTCAACGTCCGCTCCGGCGCCCGCACCCGCCTCGCGGCCCTGACCCACGCGCTCATCCTTGCCGCGATCGTCTACTTGGCGTCCAGCCTCGTGGCCGAGATCCCCCTCGCCGCACTGGCCGGCGTCCTGCTCGCCACCACGGTCCGGATGGTCGAGACCGCCTCCATCCTCGCCATCGCACGCGCCACCCGCGCCGACACCGTCGTGATGGTCGCGACCTTCCTGGTCACCGTCGTCTTCGACCTTGTCACCGCGGTCGCCGTAGGCGTCGGATTTGCCGCGATCCTCGCACTGCGGGCGGTCGCCAAGTCGGCGCGGATCGAGCAGATCCCACTCGACGAGGTCGGCGACCACCTGGCAGAAGAACACGAACTCCTGCGCGAACACATCGTCGCCTACCGCATCGAGGGCGCGTTGTTCTTCGCTGCGGCGCACCGGTTCCTGCTCGAACTCGCCGATGTCTCGGACGTGAAGGTCGTGATCCTGCGGATGTCGCGGATCACCGCCCTCGACGCCACCGGCGCGATGGTTCTCCAGGACGCCATCGCCAAGCTCGAGCACCGGCACATCACGGTCCTGATCTCCGGGGTGAAACCGGAGCACCTGCGCCCCCTCGAATCGCTCGGGGTGTTCACGACGAAAGACAGCGAACAACGTCAACTCTTCGCAACGACACCCGAGGCGATCGACTACGCCCGCGCGATCGTCATCTCCGATTCCCGACACTCCGCCGCACCGAAGGACCCCCGATGACCGAAATGCCCAACGCCGTCGCACCCACTCCGGCCCAGCGCCTCGCCTACGTACTCGGCAAGACACTGCCGGAGAAGCTGCATCCCTGGGTCGCGCGCGACATCACCGGGCCCGGCGCCACCCGCCGATACGTCACCCGCTGCCTGGTCCCGCTCGTCCCGATCCTGGTCGGACTGCTCCTGATCCCCGGGCAGTGGATCATCCGCATCGGCATGGCACTGCTGTTGTTCCTGCCCTTCGTCTACTTCCTGTTCGCACTGAAGAACATCTACCTCCGACACCGGCTCGTCAGCCACGGCCTCGACCCCGAACTCCTCCACGCACACAAGCAGCGGCGGCTCGACCAGGAACGCGACAACTACGAGACCCGATACCGGTCCGCTTCCTAGAGGTGGCGCCTACAGCGGACGAGCATGAGCGCATCCACGGCTGACGGAACGGTGCACGCGCCTGCCGACGTCCACCGCCGTCGAGGACGGCCTGGGCACGCAATCGGACGCCATGCGGACATCGCCGTCCCGTAAGACAGTCACACCCCGTGAATCCCGAACAACGACAAGGACTGACAGGTGAATTGCAACGAACGTAGTGGCGGTGCGCATCGCCGCGACGACGACACTCCGCCCAGCGCCCCCACCCACGACCGTCCTGGTCGCCACGCTCGACCCGAACCACCGACGCAGCCGCAGGAGTCGACGTGTAGAGGGGGGAAGAGGGCAACGAAGAGCCCCCTCACCACATCTCATCCGACTTCGGAGCCGGCGAAGCGGTAGTCACGCGCCGCCCAACGCTCGAACGGGGTCGAGGATCTGGTGGCTGAAGCGCCGTCCGGTGAGGTCTGCCCATCGGCGTTTCCCGGCTAGCGCTTGCGCTGACTGTCCGATCGTCCCGACAGGTGTCAGTCGTAGTGTTCGAGGCGTTGAGGAAGAAGGTCGCCGACCGCGCTGCGTCGGGGTCGAATCCGGGTCCGCACGATCTGAGAGTCGTGCCTGGCGAAGCCGTGCGAGGGCGGGATCTCGGCGCGCTCGTGCGGATGTCCTTGGTGGCTACCTCGGCATCGACGTGGCACCTGTAGGTGCACTCGATGTGCTCAGTGGACAGACGCCAGGGCTTCTCGACGTGCTGGGTCGGGTAGGGGAGCGGGCCAGTGCGTCCGCCCGGAAGCCAGGCGAGGTACTTGCCTGCCCACCGCATGCACCAAGCCGTTCTGCGCTGCGTGATATGCGACCAACTGGCACTTCGATCAGGCGGTGATCGAGTATCAGAGCGTGAACCTCGCGGCCCTGCCGGTTAGGGAGGCGTCGAGGCCGATGTCGAGGTCCGGATTGGGTGCGGTCGTCCAGCGGTGTTCGAGCGTTCGGTCGATCCCCGCCCCGGCGGCGGCGTCGATCCAGTCGCCGGCGATCACCAGGCGTTTCGCGGTAGCGGGATCGAGTGTGCGGACCAACCGCGTGATCGTCCGAGCCCGGATAGACGACACCGAGCTTCGCGGGTGTCACCGCCAACTCGGCGTTCGCGGCGGCGCGTCCGAACACTCTGAGGACCTCTTGCGTGCGCATCGCGATCCGCGCCACGAGAATCGAGGACGCCCGGCGCCCGGGAACGCTGACATCCCGCACTGTGGTCACCGAGGTCGGGGGAGTTCCGACGGCTCGTGATCTGGTAGATCGGAATCGGCCACTGGATGACGACATGTCGGAACGCGGTGCCGACCGGTCACAGACCCGCCGCACCACAGTTTCGTCACAGTGACGTATTAAGGTGGGCAGACGGGATGCGCTGTAATGGAAGGGAAGTCGTTCGATGTGGGCACAAGTGGATCGCGAGGTACACCGGCAGCGCGGTTGGTAGCCGTGGACCGGGCCGCCGGCCGCATCGGATTGGCGCGGTCGACGGGAGACGATCTCGTACCCGCGAAACCGCCGCAGCCGATCCGACCACCCGAGCGGATGCGCCCGGCAGATCGGTCGTCGAGGCTGTCGTTCTGCCAACTGGAGTGGCACATGACAAGAGCCCGGGACACGTAGCCAACTACCTGCCTTGTTTCGGTACCGATAATCGACATTATGTCATTTCACATCCGGAAACCCGTCCCCGAACATCGACGGACCGGACGATGCGGAGGCTCGCACGGAATGGCTGCCGAGGCCGAACGACAGCCGGCAGTCCCTCGCCCGGACTGGACTCGACCTGCACCACCCCCGAGTCGCGTCGGCCCGCACACCGCGCGCACGACTGCACGTCGCGTCGAGTCGCCCAACCAAACCGATGCAGATGTCGCACAATTGGTCTCAGCCGGCCGTTCCGGCGATCGACGCGAACTGTCGACGATCCACGCTCCCCGAGTTGCCCGAGCGGTCCCCGATCAAGTTTTCATGGATAATTGCGATTATCCATGAAACGTATTGCGTTTCAACCCCGTTCGAGTTCACCGGCTGTGAATCGCCATCCGACTTGGCAAATCGACATCCTAGTTGGCGAAGTCGTCGCGATAGTTGGCATATCTACCAGCCAGACTCCGGACGACCGAACCAGCACCCGCCCTCCTCAGGCCCCACCTATGCGGCTGCCCGTCACCTACATCGGACGGGCCGCGACTCAGCGCGGCAACTCCCCTAGCAAGCGCCGACTCAGTCGGCGATTCCGTCGAACCGGCGGACTGCACGACGAAGGCACGGAGCAAGTTCGTTGTCAGTACGCGTTGCCGGCGCAACTACCGTGTTCAATACCGGATCCAACAGCACGAGCGTGTCGACTTCCGCCGCGGCCCGACCCAAGCCGATCGCCCAGTCCTTCAAGACACGTCGATCAAGAAGAGGATCCCACGCGAGAAGCCAGCTCGACAGGGCTTCCCAACGAAGATCAGGGATCTCAACCGCTCGCGACTTCATGCGATCATGCTGCACAAACGACCCGGACGGGGGTTCACCCTCCGCGGGTGGATTCATCCTGAGACCGTTCGATTCTGCGACGCCCGATCGGAGTCGCTCCCCGCCCTCGGATCCCGACTGCCGTGCGGAGATGCCTCGGCCACAGGAGTTGATCATCTTCCGTCGTCAGGGTTCCGAGCGAGCCATTCCGTGGCTTGTCACGAAGTAAAATGCCGGCAGCACAGCAAGGATCACAAGAGGCACAACTACCGGTGTCACGAACCCGACACCGCCGGCCAGCGTGTAGCCGGTTATGCCGAGTAGCGCGCGCGCCCTGTCGCCGTGGAAGTATCGAGTGCCGTCGTTGACGGCCAAAGCCGGATGCCGCACAACATATTCGTAGACCATCAACCAAGCACCACACATGATTCCGGCGACCAGGGCGTAGAGCGCGATCGCTACGCTCATGTTCGCCTCGTCGCCCGCCTGAAGCGCATCCGCGAGGACCGCCGTCGGGAACGGCAGTAGTGCTGTGGTGAAGAGCAGCACAAGGTTGGTAAAGGTGAAACCCTTGTCCACTCGTTCGATTCGGTTGAACATCACGTGATGGTTGAACCAGATGATGCTGACATATGCGAACGACATGGCATACGCCAGATATGCGGGCCACTGCGCGATCAGATCCGCGATCAGCCGACCGTTTTCTGTCTGCGGTGCGCGGATGTCTAGCACGAGCATGGTGATGGCAACAGCAAATACCCCATCGCTGAACGCCTCGATCCGGCCCGGTTCCGCCGACCGAATCGGAAAGCTGTCAATCCCCTTCGATTCGGTCACGCGATCCTCCTCCGATGCTCCACCTCGTACGAACCCACAGATCCCCCCGATACTCAGCGAGTCCCTTTCGGCAGCCTGCTCGCCAAAGGGCCACGGCCACATGCTCGGGCCCTGCGTCCCGGAGTTGTCCGGGCC
>NZ_JBHZAH010000188.1:0-5754 GCF_042754225.1 Rhodococcus sp. NPDC059234 | reverse complement strand
GGGGGGCCCCCCCCCCACCCCGGCGGCCCGCCCCCCGCGTCGTTTCCAGCGACCGCGGAATCCCGGTGCCCGATGGCGTGTTCCAGTGGGTAGCCACCACCGCCCCGAGGACCGCCATGCCCACACCCTCGCTCCCCGTGCTCGACCTCTCGCTCGCCGAAGATCCCGCCACGGCCGAAGAATTCCGCCGGGCGCTGCGCGAAGTCACCCACGACTTCGGCTTCTTCTACCTCGTCGGCCACGGCATCGACGAGGCCCTGCAGGCGCGGCTCGTCGACGTCGCCCGCAGGTTCTTCGCCCTGCCCGAGGACGAGAAGCTGGCGATCGAGAACCTGGCGAGCCCGCACTTCCGCGGCTACACCCGGCTCGGCGGCGAGCTGACCGAGGGCGCACAGGACTGGCGCGAACAGATCGACGTCGGACCCGAACGCCCCGCGCTCGCGCACATCGACCCCGCCGCCCCCTGGGGAATCCTCGAGGGCCCCAACCTGTGGCCGGAGTCGCTGCCCGAACTCCGCGCCGTGCTCACGGAGTGGAACGAGACCCTCGACCAGGTCGGACTGCGGTTGCTGAGGCAGTGGGCACTGTCCCTCGGGCAGGACGAGAGGGTCTTCGACGCCGCATTCGCGGACGACCCCGCGACACTGATCAAGGTGGTGCGGTATCCCGGCCGCGGCAGCGGCGGGCAGGGGGTCGGGGGACACAAGGACGCCGGGGTCCTGACCCTGTTGTTCGTCGAGCCCGGCAAGGGCGGTTTGCAGGTCGAACACGACGGGGAGTGGATCGACGCACCGCCGGTCGAGGGCGCACTGATCGTCAACATCGGCGAACTGCTCGAGGTCGCCACCGCCGGGTACCTCAAGGCGACCGTGCACCGGGTGACGTCACCGGCCGACGGGACCGATCGGATCTCGGTCCCCTTCTTCTTCAATCCCGCACTGTCCGAGACGATTCCACAGCTCACGCTGCCGCCCGACCTGGCCGCGCGGGCCCGCGGGGTGACCGCCGACGCCGACAACCCCATCCACGACACCTACGGCGCGAACGCCCTCAAGAGCCGCCTGCGCGCACATCCCGACGTCGCCGCGATCCACCACCCGGACCTGGTCGCCGGCCGTTGAGGCTACCCGCCCGGAAGCGGGATGACCACGCCCGGAAGGATTTCCACGCTTCGCGGCGGGGGAGGCGGCGGAACCACCGGCACGACCGGAGCTACCGGAGCGGGTGCGACCGGCGACTCCGGCGGCGCTGCGGGCGCGGCCGGGGCCACCGCCGCCCCGGTACCGGCGCCGGTGCCGGTACCGCTGCCACCGCCCGAGGCCGACGCGGAGACGCCAGTGCTGCCGCCGGAATACATCGGGACACCCGCCTGACCGCCGATCGGCTTGGGCCACGGGAACGACTCCCAGTCGGAGCCCTCGAGCGCGCCGTCCATCGTGTCCTTCCAGATGTCCGACGGCAGACCCGACCCGTAAACCGGTCCGCCCCAACTGTTCACCAGCGGCTGCGACTGCTCGGTGCCCACCCAGACGGCGGTGGACAGCGAGGGCGTGTACCCCACCATCCAGGCATCCTTGTTCGCACCGGTGTCACCGAGTTGCGCGGTACCGGTCTTCGCCGCGGACGGACGCCCGCCGGCCAACGCGTGCCCGCGCGAGTACGCCGCGATCGGCATCATCGCCTGCGTGACGTTGTCCGCGACCGCCGGATCGATCCGCTGCTCACCCGGATCCGGCGCCCGGTCCAGCAGCACCCGGCCGTCCGCGGTGACCACCCGCTGCACGAAGTGCGGCGCCCGGTACACCCCCGACGCGGCGAGCGTGGCGTATGCGGAGGCCATGTCGATCACCCGGGTCTGGTACTGGCCCAACACGATTCCGTCCTCGGGCGGACCGCCGTCCTGACTCAGGCTCTCGCCCACCACGCCGGGGATCTGCAGCGGGATGCCGGCCTTGTGCGCGACGTCCGCGATCTTCTGCGGGCCGTTCTCGAGCGACCTCGTCATCCGGTAGAAGCTGGTGTTCAGGGACCGCTTGAGCGCCTCGGCGATGGTGCAGGTGCCGCAGGACTCGCCCTCGACGTTGGTGATGGTCACGTTCCCGACCGTCAGCGGGGCGCTGTTGAACATCGTCTGCAGGCCCTGCCCGTCCTCGAGCAGCGCGGCCAGACCGAAGACCTTGAACGACGAGCCGGTCTGCAACGGTGCCTGCGCATAGTCGAACCCGGCGCCGTCCGCCCCGCCGTAGTACACCCGGACACCCCCGGTGTGGGGGTCGATCGACACCACCGCCGTGCGCAGGTCGGGCGGTTCGCCGTCGAGGGTGGTTCGCACTCCGTCGAGCGCCGCCGCCTGAGCCTTCGCATCGATCGTGGTGGTGATCTGCAGCCCCTCGGTGTTCAGTTCCTGCTCGCTGATGCCCGACGCGGCCAGCTCCTTGAGCACCTGCGTGCGGATCAGCCCCTCGGGACCGTGCGCGGCATTGGCGTCCACGAGCTGAGCCAACGGCACCACCGCCGGGAAGGTCTCGGCAGCCCGGTCCGAGGCGCTGAGTGCACCCATCGCCACCATGCCGTCGAGCACGTAGTTCCACCGCGCCTCGGCCGCGGAGCGGTTCGTCTCCGGGTCGAGCAGGGTGGGGCTCTGGATCACCGAGGCCAGCACCGCGCCCTCGGCGACCGTCAGCTCGCCCACCGGTTTGCCGAAGTACGCCTTCGAGGCGGCCGCGATGCCGTACGCGCCGCGGCCGAAGTAGATGGTGTTGAGATACGCGGCCAGGATGTCGTCCTTGGACCACTGCCGGGCCATCTTCGACGAGATCACCAGCTCGCGCATCTTGCGCACGACGTTGCGGTCGGCACCGACCAGGGTGTTCTTCACGTACTGCTGGGTGATGGTCGAGCCACCACCGGCACTGTCCTTGCCGAGCAGGTTGTCGCGCGCCGCGCGGGCGAACCCGGACAGCGAGAAGCCGGGATTCGAGTAGAAGTTGCGATCTTCGGCGGAGAGCACCGCCTGCTGCACGTGCCGGGGAATCTCCTCCAGCTTCACCTCGGTCCGATTGCCCTCGGGCGGAACGACTTTGGTGATGGTCGAACCGTCATCGGCGAAGATCGTCGCGACCTGGTTGGTCCGCATGTCGGACGGTCGCGGTACCTGTGCCCGCCAGTACCCGACCGCGAACACCGCGGCCGGCACCACGACCAGCAGGGCTACCACGGCGACCGCGGTCCACAGCAGCTTGCGCCGCTTTCGCCGCGGCGGCTTGCCCGGCGGCTCCCCGCCCGCGTCGGGTCCGTCCCCCGGCGGCGGCGGCGGGTCACCCCCCGACGTCGGCGGCGGCTCCCCGCCCGACAGCGCACCAGCGCCGCCCGGGTCGTCCGGGGGCGTGGATGGTTCCGAGGTCGCGTCGGAAGGGGAGCTCACATGCAATCTCCTGATCGGTCAGAAGAAGAAATGTCTCTCTCGCATCCTCACACACGACCCGGCGCGGAGCGTCGCCCGAAACGCCGAAGGTTCACCGCGCCTTCCGCCACGCCCGGATCGACAGCGCGAGCGCCGCCGCGCAGCCGAGCAGGACCAGCGAGGGGGTCACGCCCGGGTTCCCGCGCACGATTCCCACCGCCGCGGCGAGGAAGGACACGGCGGTGAAGAAGCCGAGCAGCCCGATCAGCATCTCGAGCTGCTGGCGCCGCCGCGCCCGGTTCACCGGCCGTCCACGCTCACGACTTGACGCCGCCCGCGGTCAGGCCCGACACGATCCGGCGCTGGAACAGCAGCACCATGATCACCAGCGGGATGGTCACGATGGTGCCCGCGGCCATGATCGCCGCGTACGGCTGCTCCCACGAGTTCGCGCCCGCGAACCGCGCGATCGCCACCGTCACCGGCTCGGTCCGCTCGGTCGACAGCAGGCTGGCGAGCATGTACTCGTTCCAGGTCGCGATGAAAGCCAGGATGGCGGTGGTGAACAGCGCCGGCGCGGCCAGCGGCATGATCACCAGCCGGAACGCCTGGCCCCGCGAGGCGCCGTCGATTCGGGCGGCCTCCTCGAGCTCCCACGGCAGGTCCGCCAGGAACGAGGTGAGGGTGTAGATGGTCAGCGGCAGCACGAACGAGATGTTCGGGATGATCAGCGCCTGGTACTGGCCGATCCAGCCGAGGTTGCCGAACAGCTGGAACAACGGCGTCGCCAGCGCGATGGTCGGGAACATGGAGGCGCCGAGGATGACGCCGGTGACGACGAACTTGCCGCGGAAGTCGATGCGCGCCAACGCGTAGGCGGTGAACACACCGAGCAGCAGGCCGACGGCGGTGGTGACCGCGCCGATGATGAGGCTGTTGACGATCGCGCCGAGGAAGTCGTTGCCCTTGTCGGTCGACAGCGCCGCGCGGAAGTTGTCGAGCGTCAGGTACGTCGGCCACGGCGTGGTGTCGAAGGTGTGGTCGGCATTGCGGAACGCGGTGACGACCATCCAGTAGAACGGGGCCAGGCCCCACACCAGGATGAAGATGACGCCGATGTAGTTGCGGATCGCCGGGCCGACGTTGCGGCGCTGCGCGCGCCCGGCCGGGGCCGCCGCCGGGGGAGCGGTCTCCTCCATCACGGACACGGTCGGGAACACCACCGTCTCGAGTAGGTCGTTGCGGCGGTAGTCGATCGGGCTGGGAGTTGATCCCGGGTGCACGCCGGCGGCGGTGTCGTGGTTCACGTCGTCGATCTCGTCGGGCTTGCGGTGCCGTCCCATCAGTGATCGCCCCCCTTGCGCTGCTCGTCCTGAGTGCGCACCGCGTTGGCGCCGAGGAATTTCACCATGATGTAGGCCACCGCGAAGATCATCAGGAAGATCAGCGTCGACAGGGCCGACGCGCTCTGGATCTGGTCCTGGCGGATGCCCGCGACCGCCAGGATGGACACCGTCGTGGTCGGTGTGGCGCCGCTGGTGCCCGCCAGGATCGCGGGCAGGTCGTACATGCGCAGCACGTCGAGGGTGCGGAAGAGTACCGCGACCATCAGCGCCGGCTTGACCAACGGCAGGGTGATCGACTTGAAGCGCTGCCAGGCGCTGGCGCCGTCGACGCGGGCCGCCTCGTAGATGTCCTGCGGAATCATCTGCAGACCGGCGAGGATCAGCAACGCCATGAACGGCGTCGTCTTCCACACGTCCGCGATGATGACCGCGAACCGCGACGCCCACGGGTCGGTGGTCCATGCGATCGAGGTGCCGAGCACCCGGTTCGCGATGCCGTTCTCGGCGAAGATGAAGAACCACAGCTTCGCGGTCACCGCGGTCGGGATCGCCCACGGGATCAGCACGCTCGCCCGCAGGAACGAGCGACCGACGAAGCTGCGGCTCATGACGGTCGCCATCCACAACCCGAGGAGCACCTCGATGGACACGGTGACGACCGCGAAGAAGAAGGTGATGCCGACGGCCGGCCAGAAGTCCGCGCCGAGGGTGCCGGGCGGACAGGTTCCGGCGCCCGACCCGCAGTTGCCGGTCAACCACATCAGGTAGTGGTCGAACCCGGCGAACCCGCCCTGCACGAAGCGGCCGGTGACCGGGTCGACACCCTTGTCGCGCTGGAACGACAGGTACACCGCACGGAGCACCGGGTAGACGATGACGATCGCCAGGATCACCATCGTGGGGGCGATCAGCCACACAGCCCGGAAATCGCGCTTCCGCTTGGGCGGCGGCGGGCCGTCCGGCGTCGGGGGGTCCTCGACGAGGACGTCGCGGCCGGAGTCGATC
>NZ_JBHZAH010000187.1:0-5776 GCF_042754225.1 Rhodococcus sp. NPDC059234 | reverse complement strand
GGCGGTGACAACCGCTCCCCGTACCGGCCGCGTTCCCGCCCGGCAACCCACTGGACACACTCCCCACGCCCCATTGCGCCGGGTATTTCTAGAACACGTATCTATGGAATGACCCCAGGTAGTGCCCACTCCGGACACCATCTTGGCCCAGCCAATCTGCCCTGCGTGCCGAATTCAGGGTTTTCTTACCGCAACGAAAGTTTGCGGTCAGCCCAGCGACTTCACCGCTGCCGTCGCGGCAAACATCTGCGCCGGATCCCGGCCGTCGAAGTACCCACCGAGCGCGTCGGCGAGACCGGCCGGGCTCCACGCCGCATCCGGGGCGTCGAAGCGCTGCTCGACGACGGGCGCCGCCATCAGCGCGACCATCGGTCCGTAGACGATGAAGACCTGGCCGTTGATCGCGTCCGCGGCGGGCGAGGCGAGGAAGGACACGAGGTTCACGACGTGCTCGGGCGAGAGCGGATCGGTGCCGTCCTCGGGAGCGTCACCGAAGACGTTCTCCGTCATGGCGGTGCGCGCCCGCGGGCAGATCGCGTTGGCGCGGACACCGTAGCGCTCGAGGCCGCGCGCGGCGGAGAGCGTCAGGGCGGTGATGCCCGCCTTCGCCGCGCCGTAGTTCGGCTGACCCGCCGGGCCGAGCAGTCCGGCCTCGGAGGAGGTGTTGATGAGGCGGCCGTAGACGGGCGCACCCGCGGCCTTCGACTCGGCCCGCCAGTGCACTGCGGCGTTGCGGCAGAGCAGGAAGTGGCCACGCAGGTGCACCTTGAGCACCAGGTCCCACTCCTCGTCGGACATGCTGAACAGCATCTTGTCGCGCACGATGCCCGCGTTGTTGACGACGATGTCGACGCCGCCGAGCTGCTGGGCGGTCTCCATCAGGGCGTCCGCGGTGGAGCGCTCGCCGATGTCGCCGGCAACGTAGACGGCCTTGCCGCCGAGAGCCTGGACCTCGTCGAGCACCGCGTCCGCCTGCTCGCCGGCGACGAGATCGTTGATCACCACGTTCGCACCGGCAGCAACGAGGCCGAGTGCCTCCGCCTTACCGAGGCCGGAAGCGCCACCGGTGACGATCGCAACCTTGCCGTCCAGACTTACCTCGCGACTAGCCAATATCACCACTGCCTTCGTGAATTTGATGCGGTTGCGGCGGGTACCACCTGAGGTATTGCCCGCGAGTCGATACTCAGGACTCGCCAACAGAAGCCTGCGGGCGCGCCGCTGGCTCCGCCCCGGGGAGCACCCGCCGCATTCGTGACGCCAGTCACTCTAGAACGTGTTCTCGTTTGCGGCAAGAACGAGTGCGAGGGTCAGCGCTCGAGGCGCAGCGCCGCACGCGGGCACTGCGCGACAGCCTCCTCCATCAGCGCAACGTTCGCCGGATTGTCCTCCGGCTGCGCCACGAGCAGGTTGTCGTCGTCGTCGAGATCGAAGACGTCGGGCGCGATACCGACACACACGCCGTTGGCCTCACATCGATCAAAATCGACCTTGACCTCCATTGATGAACCCCTTTTCTCACTTGGAATCGTCGTCTGCGCACGCGGTCTACGGGCTGGATCCGCGGGCAGATCCACCATTAGACTAGAACCCGTTTCACTCCTGTGCAATGATGCGAAAAACCCGCACTGACGGGCACAAAGCGGGTTTCGGCCGAGCGTCGGACCGCAACAACACGCCGTACCGGATACAGGCTAGAACCTGTGTCAGAGACCGGAGAGGGATCGATGCAAATCACCTACACCGCGGAGCAGCAGGCCCTGCGGGAGGAGCTCCGCGCGTACTTCGCCAAGCTCATCACACCCGAACGACGCGAAGCGCTCTCCGCCCAGACCGGCGAGTACGGATCCGGCACCGTCTACCGCGACGTCGTGCGCGAGATGGGCCGGGACGGATGGCTGGCCCTCGGCTGGCCCAAGGAGTACGGCGGACAGGAGCGCTCCGCGCTCGACCAGCTGATCTTCACCGACGAGGCCGCGATCGCCGGCGCACCGGTGCCGTTCCTCACCATCAACTCGGTCGCGCCGACGATCATGCACTACGGCTCCGAGGAGCAGAAGAAGTTCTTCCTGCCCAAGATCGCGGCCGGCGAACTGCACTTCTCGATCGGCTACTCCGAGCCCGGTGCCGGCACCGACCTGGCGAGCCTGCGCACCACCGCGGTCAAGGACGGCGACGACTACATCGTCAACGGCCAGAAGATGTGGACCAGCCTCATCGCATACGCCGACTACGTGTGGCTCGCCGTCCGCACCGACCCCGCGGCCAAGAAGCACAAGGGCATCACGATGCTCATCGTCCCGACCGCCACGGAGGGCTTCTCGTACACGCCCGTCCACACGATGGCCGGCCCGGACACCAGCGCCACCTACTACCAGGACGTCCGCGTCCCGTCGTCCGCCCGCGTCGGCGAGGAGAACGGCGGCTGGTCGCTGATGACCAACCAGCTCAACCACGAGCGCGTCGCGCTGGTCTCGGCCGCGCCGATCCAGGGCGCGCTGCGCCAGACGATCGAGTGGGCACAGAACACCAAGATGGCGGACGGCAGTCGGGTGATCGACCAGGAGTGGGTGCAGATCAACCTCGCTCGGGTGCACGCCAAGACCGAGTACCTCAAGCTGCTGAACTGGGAGGTCGCCTCCGCGCACGCCCCCAGCAAGGGCGACGCCTCCGCCTGCAAGGTCTTCGGTACCGAGTTCGCCACCGAGGCGTACCGCCTGCTCATGGAGGTCCTGGGGCCGCTGGCGTATCTGCGTCAGGACTCCGCGGGCGCGGTGCTGCGCGGACGCGTCGAGCGGATGCACCGCTCCTCGCTGATCCTCACCTTCGGTGGCGGCACCAACGAGGTGCAGCGCGACATCCTCGCCATGACCGCGCTGGGTCAGCCTCCCGCGAAGCGGTAGTAGACCGCATCCGCCGACCGACCCTCCACGTACCCAAGGACTTTCGATGGACTTCACACACACAGAGGCCCAGCAGGACCTCGAACAGCTCACCCGGAGCATCGCCGAGAAGCTGACCACCAACGACCGCCTCCGCGAGCTGGACGCCACGGAGGACCGCTTCGACGACAAGCTGTGGCAGGCGCTCGCCGATGCGGGCGTGCTCGCCGCGGCGCTGCCGGAATCGGTCGGCGGCGGCGGATTCGGCATTCTCGAGCAGAGCAGCGTGCTGCAGGAGCTCGGCCGGACCCTCTCCCCCGTGCCGTACCTGAGCTCGATCGTGTTGGCCGCGTCCGCGCTGGCCGAGTACGGCGACGAGGCGCAGCGCGACCTCGCCCGGCGCGCCGGTGCGGGTGAGGTCGTCCTCACCGTCGCGCTCGCCGAGGAACTCAACCTCGATCCCGCCCGGCCGGTCACCCGCGCCGAGCGCACCGCCGACGGCTGGACGATCACCGGCACCAAGATCACCGTGCCCGCCGCCGCCTTCGCGGACGTCATCCTGGTCCCGGCGACCACCCCGGAGGGCGTCGCGGTATTCCTGGTCGAGCCGTCCAACCCGGGCGTGCGCGTCGAGCGCCAGATCACCACCGACTACAGCGCCGAGTCGCTCGTGGAGCTGTCCGGGGCCGTCGTCGGTGCCGACCAGGTCCTCGGCGGCACCGAGCGCGGCGCCGAGGTCGTCGATTCGATCCTGGCCCGTGCGGCGGTCGGGCTCAGTGCACTGCAGCTCGGCACCCTCGAACGGGCCCTCGAGCTGGTGGCCGAGTACGCCCGCGAACGGGTGCAGTTCGACCGCCCGATCGGCAGCTTCCAGGCCGTCGCCCAGCGCCTCGCCGACGCCTTCATCGACGTCAAGGGCGTTCGGTCGACGCTGTGGCAGGCGGCCTGGCGGCTGGGCGAGAACCTTCCCGCCGAGGACGAGGTCCGCACCGCCAAGTTCTGGGCCGCCGACGCCGGTCACCGCGTCGCGCACACGGTGATCCACGTCCACGGCGGCGTCGGTCTCGACCGCGACCACCCGGTGCACCGCTACTTCCTCGCGGCCAAGCACAACGAGTTCGCGCTCGGCTCGGCCACCGAGCAGTTGCGGCGACTGGGACAGGCGCTGGCCGACAGCCCGGCCTGATCCCTACACTCCGCACTATGACGACCGCCACAACCACCGTCGCCGACCTTCTCCTGGGTCTACGCGACGACCACGACCACGGAATCCTCTTCGAAGACAGCAGGATTCCGTGGTCGGAGCACATCGCCCTCAGTACGGACATCGCGGCCGTGCTGGACTCGTTGCTCGACCCGGCAGCACCCCGACACGTCGGGGTGCTGCTGGACAACGTGCCGGAATTCTCCCTCCTGCTGGGTGCCACCGCGCTGAGCGGCTCCGTCCTGGTCGGCCTGAACCCCACCCGGCGCGGCCAGGCCCTCGCCGGCGACATCGCGCGCGCCGATTGCCAGGTTGTCGTCACCGACTCCTCGAAGGTCGCCCTCCTCGACGGACTCGACCTCGGCACGACCCGAGTCCTCGCCGTCGACGGCGCCGAGTGGTCGGAACTGCTTGCCGCACACCGGAACAGTCCCGCCCCGACGTACCGGGCCGCAGGCGACGACCTGTTCATGCTGATCTTCACCTCCGGCACCAGCGGCGATCCGAAGGCCGTCCGGGTCACGCAGCGGATGGTCGCGGGTCCGGGCGTCATGCTCGCCGACCGGTTCGGCCTCTCCGGCGAGGACACCGCGTACGCCGCCATGCCGATGTTCCACTCCGGCGCCGTGATGGCGTGCTGGGCGGTGGCGATTGCGGCCGGCGCGAACTTCGCCATGCGACGCAAGTTCTCGGCCTCCCAGTTCATCCCGGACGTCAGGCGATTCAACGCCACTTACGCGCACTACGTCGGCAAGCCCCTGTCGTACGTCCTCGCCACGCCCGCGCGCCCCGACGATTCCGACAACCCGCTGAAGGTGCTTTACGGCAACGAGGGGTCACCCTCCGCCATAGAGGAGTTCGGACGTCGGTTCGGCGCGCGCGTGGTCGACGGTTTCGGTTCCACCGAGGGCGGTGTGCTGATCTCGCGCACCCCCGGCACCCCGACCGGCGCCCTCGGCCAGCTGCCTGCCGGCATCGAAGTGCTCGACCCGGAGACCGGAACACCGTGCCCGCCAGCCGAGTTCGATGCGAACGGACACATCCTCAACGCCGATGTGGCCACCGGCGAGCTGGTGAACACCGCGGGCACCGGAAGTTTCGCCGGCTACTACAAGAACCCCGAGGCCGAGGCCGAGCGGGTTCGGAATGGCCAGTACTGGAGCGGTGATCTCGGTTACCGAGACAGCGACGGTTTCGTCTACTTCGCCGGCCGCAGTTCCGGTTGGATGCGGGTCGACGGGGAGAACCTCGGCACCGCACCCATCGAACACATCGTCGGCAGGCATCCGCGCGTCAGCGAGGTCGCGGCGTACGCGGTCCCAGATCCTCAGGTCGGCGACCGGGTGGCCGTCGCGGTGGTGCCCACCGACACCTTCGACATCGACGAGTTCGCCGAGTTCCTCACCGCCCAGACCGATCTCGGCCCGAAGCAGCTGCCCAGCTTCGTCCGCGTCACGACCGATCTGCCGAAGACCGCCACCTTCAAGGTCCTCGGTCGCTCGCTGAGCGCCGAACGCTGGAACGCTACCGATCCGACCTGGTACCGCGCTCCGGGCGCCGCGTCCTTCGAGCCGGTCACCCCGGAACTGCAGGCCGAGCTCGACGCCGAACTCGCCCGCTGACGGTACAAACCGACACCAAACCCTCCCCGCAACGGCAGAACACGAAGGCCGGGTACGAGATTCGTACC
>NZ_JBHZAH010000186.1:0-5923 GCF_042754225.1 Rhodococcus sp. NPDC059234 | reverse complement strand
CGGTTACGGAGTGCAGGGACTCCGTAACCGCACCACTGCGCGAAGCGCATCACCAGCGGGCGAGGAGCTCGTTCGCGCGGACGGCGAGGGCGGCCTGCAGCAGGGGACCGAAGCTCACCCGGCCGACGCCGAGAGCCGCGAAAGCGGCCTTCTCGCCGCTCACCGGGTCGGCAATCGCGTTGACCGGCAACGGCAGCGCCGCCGTCAGCTGCCGGTACACCTCGTCGCTGTGGAACCCGACCGGGTACAGCACGTCGGCGCCCGCCTCCGCGGCCAGGGTCAGCCGCGCGATGGCCCGCTGCACCCTGTCCGCCTCGTCCCCGACCTGCTTGATGAACAGATCGGTGCGCGCGTTGACCACCACGTGCACGCCCACCGCGTCCGCGGCACGCCGCAGGCCGCCGACGAAGTCCGCGTGCTCCTGCGCCTCGCGCAGGCGACCGCCCTCGCTGTGCACGGTGTCCTCGATGTTGAGGCCCACCGCCCCGACCTCGACCAGTCCGTCGATCAGCCGCTGCGGGTCGAGGCCGTAGCCCGACTCGATGTCGACGGAGACCGGCAGGTCCACCGCGGCGGTGATCTGGCCGACGCGGGCCGTCAACTCTGCGAACGTCATGCCCTCGTTGTCGGGCTTGCCCACCGAATCCGCGACCGGATGGCTGCCGACGGTCAGCGCGGCGAAACCGGCCTCCACGGCCAGGTTCGCCGACCACGCGTCCCACACGGTCGGGAGGATCACGGGATTGCCGGGCTGGTGCAGGGCCAGCAGGGTGGTTGCCTTCTCGGTGATCGATGCCATGGTGGTTCCTCGCCTCGTGGAGTGTCGCGTACATCGTGGCACGCCGACGGGCCTCGACTCATCCTTGGAATCACGACATTTCCGTTAGCGTCGACAAATGCCCGTCGCCTCCCGGACCATCGCCGCCTCGCTCGCGGCCGCGCTGGGCGCGGCCCTGGCCGCCTTCGTGCTCACCGTCCCGCCCGGCGGACACTGGGCGGTCAACGCGTCCGACCGCCAATTCGACAGCTGGCTCGACGCCCAGCCGACCGGTGTCGCGGTCGGCGCGGTGATCGCCGTCGCCACCTGCATTCTCCTGCAGCGCAGTGGTTCTCGGCGTGTCGGCTGGGCGGCCGCGGCGATGGCGACCCTCGTCCTGCTCGGTGCGCGGCTGACGGTTCCGGGGGTCAGCGACTTCGACGCGCTCACCGCCCTGCACTACCTCAAGACCGCGGCCGCGGGGGTGCTGCTCGGATCCGTCGTGGCGACGGCGTGGGCCGGTCGGGCCGGGCAGTGGGCGACCACCCTCGGCGCGGTCGCCGCGTTCCTGTCCGCGCAGGCGTCCGGGATGGCGACGCTGACCTTCACCACCTCGTCCGTCGGGGAACCGTCCTGGTGGCTGCTCGGACCGACGCTGGCGCTGGCGATCGCGAGTGCGGTCACCGCCGACGCCGGGACCAGGATTCAGCGGGTGAGCGGACCGGAGGCGCGCGGCGCCCTGCTGACCGTCGTCGCGCTGGCGGTGGTGAACCGGCTGCAGCTTTCCTGGATCAACGAGCGCGGCAGCGACTCCCGGCTGCACGTCTGGGTCGTCCTCGGGGTCGCGATGGTGGTGGTGCTGGTGGCCACCGAGGTGTGCGCGCGGCTGGTCGAGCGCGAGTCCGGCGGGGGCGCCTTCCTGCTGGCGACCACCGGCGTCGCGGCCGCCGCGATGCCGGTGCTGGTGGACCTGCGCGACCCGTTCCGGGAGGTGTCACCGTCGGTGGTGGTCGCGGTCGCGACGGGCGCGGTGGCGGTCGGGCTGCGGCTGGCGGGGCGGTGGCGGACCCCGGTGGCCGGGCTCGGTGTCGCGGCTCTGGTCCCGCTGCTCGCCGCGATCTGGCCGGACTTCGGTCACGACGGCCCGTGGCTGCTGGTGCGGCTGGCCGTGCTCGGCGTCGGGGCCGGCCTGGCGGTCGGGTCGACGCTGCCGGGCGTCGCGGCGGTCGCGGCGGCCGGGTTCACGATTCCGTTCGTCTCCATGGTGTTCTACTCCGCGGCGACCGTCGCGACGAGCACCGTCGTCCACAGCGGGGCCTACGAGCCGCTGCGCGGCGGCCCGACCCTCAGTGCGCACACCCCCGAAACCGGCTGGACCGCCTACGGGTTCGACTACCCCGGCTTCGACTACCGCAGCGCGGGCATCGCGCTGGCGATCGCGGTCGCGTTCTGTGCGTTCGGCGTGCGCGGCCTGCGGGCCCCGCGATGACCGGCCGGGTGCTCGGGTTCCTCGGCGCCCTGCTCGTCGGCGCGACGGCCGGGTGGGCTCTGCTCGCGCCGCTGGCGTCGAGCTTCGGGTTCGTCGCGACCGACGGGCAGATGCAGGCGCTGACGACCAGCCGGCCACTCGCCGCCGCGATCGGGGTGGTGCTCGCGGCGTCCGTCGCGGGATCACTCGCACGCCGCGGCGCCGGCGCACGGTCGGCATGGGTGACCGCGGCGCTCGGACTGGCCCTGGTCGCGGCGGCGGGGCTGACGAACGAGCATGTGCGACAGATCGAATGGCTGATCGCGGCGAACTACCTGAGCGGGATCGGTGCCGGGTTGGCGCTCGGCGGCGCGGCGGCCGTGCTCGCGACGAGGGGCGGGTCGACCGGGCTGACGGTGGGAGCATTCGCGGCCTTACTGCTGGCGCCCACCGTCGCATTCAATCTCGACCGCGGCTGGGGATGGAGCACCGGCGAGGGGGTGGACTTCGGCTGGACCGCGTACACCCCGCTCACCGACGCGGACGCGGTGGTCGCCGCACCGCCGTGGTGGCTGCTGGTACCGGCGCTCGTCTGCACGGTCGCGGCCGCGACGATCGGCCGCGGGGAACTGGCCGAACCTGCCACCCGCGGCGTGGCCGCCACGCTCGTGGTCGTGGTGACGGGCCTGGCGACGAACGCGGCGATCGGTGTGGCACCGGACAACTGGGCGCTCGCCGCTCCCCTGCTGGCGGTGTTCGCCCTCGCCGTCGGTGCGGCGGCGTTCGCCCTCGACGGCCGCGACGGCCGACTGCTGCTGACCGCCACCGCGGTGGTCGCGACCGCGGCGCCCCTCTTCGGCGGGACCGACACCAACGCGCTCGGCGTCGCCATCATCGCGACCTCGCTCGCGGTCGGGGTGGCTGTGGGCGTCAGATTCCCGAACCTCGTTGCCGGACTGGCACTTCTGGCGGCGATCAGCGCGATCGGCCTGCTGCCGGACTTCGACGACGGCATGCGGGACGCGGTCCGCTGGCTCGCGCTGGCCCCGATCGCCGGGTACGCGCTCGGGTCGTGCGGCCCGGTCCGGGGTGGCGCCGCCGTGACGGGCCTGGCGGTGCTGCTCGTGCCGTCGGCGCTGACGGTGGCCGGCCAGTCGACCGAGTGGGGCCGGTTCGGCACCTCGTCCGTGTTCACCGAGCTCCCGCGCGGCCTGCTTTCGGTGCCGCCGGCCGAACCGACGGCGCTGAGCCTGGCCGCGGCGCTCGTCGCCGGTGCCGCCGTCGTCGCGGCGGTCCGGCTGGGTCGGCGACCCGCGAGCCCTACTTCCTGACGCACGCGGCCTTCGCCTGCTCGACCTGTTCGTCGGTCAGCGACGGTGCGGTCAGCGGCGTCCGCGCGGTCCCCTCGGCCCGCATCCCGTCGAGCACCAGGCCCAGGTAGCGGCGCCAGGCCTCGGGCGCGACCGGTCGGGCGAAGTCGATGACCGACTCGACCATCCGGCTGATGGTGAACAGGTCGTTGACGGTGATGTCGGGGCGCAGGGCGCCCGCATCCTGGGCCCTGGCGATCAGGGCCTCGACGAGGGGCGTCACCCGCTCGCGGGCGCAGGCGATCTGTTCGCGGCCCTCGTCGTCGCTGAAGAACACGTCGCCCATGCCGCGGTTGAGCGCCATCTGCTCGCAGGTCAGGGCGATGAAGTCGACGAGACCCTCCCACGGGTCCGCGCGCTGCAGGGCGGCGGTCGCGGCGTCGGCGATGTCGTCCATGTGCTGCTGGAACACCCCGTCCACCAGTTCCTGCTTGCAGGTGAACCTGCGGTAGACGGTGCCGACACCGACCTTCGCGTGCCGCGCGACGTCGTCGAGGGTGATGTCGATGCCGCGCGTGGCGAACAGGTCGGCCGCGGCGTCGAGAATCTTGCGGCGATTGCGCTCGGCGTCGGCACGCAGCCGGCGCGCTCCTGTGACGGTGCTCACGATATTCATTCTGCCATCCCAGAAAATTGCGACATACCCGGACAAACCGCACCGCTCGAGAAATTAAGTGGAGACATCTCCTCCACTTAGGCGTACGGTGACCTAAGTGGAGCTTACTCCTCCGCTTCCATCCGATCCCGTGCACAGACACCGACCCACGTCGAAGGGGCTGTAGCTCATGACCACCACCACACTCGACCGCCCGGAGGCGGCCCCGGGTTCGACCGAAAGGGAACACCGCCTGCGCTGGTTCGTCATGGCGGTCATCGCCCTGGCCCAGCTGATGGTCGTGCTCGACGCGACCATCGTGAACATCGCGCTGCCCGCCGCGCAGAAGTCACTCCAGTTCTCCGACGGCGACCGCCAGTGGGTGGTCACCGCCTACGCCCTCGCGTTCGGCAGCCTGCTGCTGCTCGGTGGGCGGCTGTCCGACTTGTTCGGCCGCAGAAACACTTTCGTCATCGGACTGATCGGGTTCGCCGCGATGTCCGCGGTCGGCGGCGCCGCGGTGAACTTCCCGATGCTCGTCGCCGCCCGCGCCGGCCAGGGAGTCTTCGCCGCCCTGCTCGCCCCGGCCGCGCTGTCCCTGCTGGCGACCACCTTCACCAAGCCCGACGAGCGCGCCAAAGCGTTCGGCATCTTCGGTGCGGTCGCGGGCGCCGGCGGCGCGGTGGGGCTGCTGCTCGGCGGCATGCTCACCGAATGGACGTCCTGGCGCTGGAGCCTGTACGTCAACCTGATCTTCGCGGCCGTCGCGCTGGTCGGCGCCCTGACGATGATGTCCCCGCACAAGGCCGAGCACCGGCCCAAGCTCGACATCCCCGGCACGATCTCGGTGTCGGCGGCACTGTTCAGCATCGTCTACGGTTTCTCGCACGCCGAGTCGCACGGCTGGTCCAACGGGGCGACCATCGCCTGGCTGGTGGCCGGCGCGGTCCTGCTGGCGGTGTTCGTCGTCATCGAGACCCGCGTCGCACACCCGCTGCTTCCGCTGCGGATCGTCCTCGACCGCACCCGCGGCGGCGCTTACCTGGCGATGTTCATCACCGGTTCCGGCATGTTCGCGGTGTTCCTGTTCCTGACCTTCTACATGCAGACCGTGCTGCAGTACAGCCCCATCGTCACCGGCCTCGCGTTCCTGCCGATGGTCGCGGGCATGGTCACCTCGGCGACCACCTCCACGGCGGTGCTGCTGCCGAAGGTCGGGCCGCGACTGCTGATGACCGGCGGACTGGTCGTCGCCGCGATCGGTATGGGCGTGCTCGCGCAACTGACCGTCGAGAGCACCTACGCGCCGCACATCCTGCCCGGCCTGGTGCTGCTCGGTCTCGGGATGGGCATGGTGTTCGCCCCCGGAATGCAGGGCGCGATCACCGGCGTGCACCCCGAGGACGCCGGCGTGGCGTCGGCGACCGTGAACACCATGCAGCAGGTGGGCGGCTCGATCGGCACCGCGCTGCTCAGCACCGTCGCCGCGACCGCCGCGTCGAACTACCTGTCCGGCGCCGTGCCGACCCCGCAGGCCCAGGCCCTCGCCGCGGTGCACAGCTACACCACCACGTTCTGGTGGGCGGCGGCGATCTTCACTGTGGGAGCGGTGATCTCGGCCTTCCTTCTGCCCGGCGGAAAGCTGCCCGCACCGGTAGAAGGTCAGCAGCTCGCGATGGCGCACTGACGTCACCGCGCCGAGCGATCCGGCGGCGATCACGCACTGCGTGATC